>CAIKAA010000174.1 GCA_903825275.1 uncultured Fibrobacterota bacterium
CGACACCCTGTTGCAGGTCGAAATTTGGGGCCGCAACGGGCTTTGCACGACTTGCAATGGAACCTTGGGCGTTTCGACCACTGCGGATGGCATCGTCTGGCGCGATTCAGCAGGCAATCGGGTCGATTCCTTCTCCCTCACCCAAGGGCGCGGGTCCATCCGGATCAGCGGGACAAAACCGGTCGCTGATTCCCTTCTTCGCATCGGGGCCCCTCTCTTTGGCGCCATGGCCCAGGTCCCCCTCACCTTCCGGCCCTACCGGATCCGGTTTGTGGAACCAGGCGGCAACGTGGTGGATTCGGCCCGCATCGATCGCGATCTCTTCTCCGACACCCTGTTGCAGGTCGAAATTTGGGGCCGCAACGGGCTTTGCACCAGCTGCAACGGTGCCTTCGGCACATCCACTTCCACCGTCGGAGTGGTCACGCGGGATTCGGCAGGCAATACGGTCGATTCCTTCTCTCTCACGCAAGGACGTGGGTCCCTCCGGATCAGCGGGACAAAACCGGTCGCCGATTCGCTTCTTCACTTCGGGGTCCCTCTCTTTGGCGCCACGTCCCAGATCCCCCTCACCTTCCGGCCCTACCGGATGCGCTTTGTGGAACCGGGCGGCAACGTGGTGGATTCGGCCCGCATCGATCGCGATCTCTTCTCGGACACCCTGTTGCAGGTCGAAATCTGGGGCCGCAACGGGCTTTGCACCAGCTGCAACGGGAGTTTCCGCGGCTCGACCAATGCCCCCCAAATCTCGTGGGTCGACTCCTCGGGAAGCCGCGTCGACTCGCTGGTTCTGACGGGGGGACGGGGCTCCCTTCGCCTCCACAACACGGCGCCTGTCGCGAACGTTCGCCTGGATCTTGTGGCGTCTGCTTTCGGGGCGTCTGCCTCGATCACACCGATCACTTTTGAAGCTTATCGGCTGCGAAGGGTCACCCCCTCGGGAGTGGTTTCGGATTCCTTCGCGTTTGACTCGTTGTTGCGCCAAAAGGTCGCCCTCACCGTCGAAGTCTGGGGCTTGCACGGCCCCTTGCGCACCTCGGGACACCTGCGCGTCGGCTCGAACTCCTCGAGCCTGGTCTTTCTCGACAGCCTCGGAAACCCAGACAGCGTGTTCGTCCTTGTCGATGGCCGGGCTTCTCTGCGCGTGCGCTCCGACATCCCTCAGGACTCTTCGATCCTGACACTTTCTGTCGACAGTTTGATGGCCCATGTCACTTGGGGTCCTTTGGCTTGGCATTCCCCGCCTCCCGATTCGGCGAGCTATTTCGATCGCGATGGCGATGGCGGACTGGATTTGGTCCGGGTGTGGTTTCCCCTGCCGTGGAATCCCCAAAACCGGCTTCGATTGCCGTGGCCGGATTCCACCCATTTCCTGGACCTCACTTCGGCGCAAATCAACGTGGCATCCGATTCCCTTTCGGTCGAATGGTCGTTTGCCACCTCCCCCTCTCCCAAAACCACCACCTGGTCGGCCTTGCCGGTGTCGGCGCGGTTTTGGTGGAATGCGAACCAGCGCGCGCTTGGCTTCCCGATTCACGAGCGCATTCCCCCCATTCCCCTACGCGCCCAACTGCGTCGTGGAGCGAGTTCGGATAGTTTGATCGTTTGGGTCTCGGAATCCTTGGACAGTTTGGGGATGAGCCAAGACGCGAAGCTCGTCACCCGGGTGTGGCCCGCTTCGAACGAGATCTTGTCCAAAGCCCCGTCGTGGGAGTCAAACACCCGGCGGATTCGGCTTCCGATCGGTCGGGACAGCATCGATCGTTTGGTCCGGCCTGGCGACTCGATCCGACTCACGGCGACGGGGGACGCGCGCGACCTGGGCCAAAACGCTCCTGGTTTGAAGGCTTTGGCCGTGGAAGTCGAAGGCTCGGAACGTGCACCGATCCGGGCCATCGTGTCGGATGCCAATGCCGATGGTCGAGCCGATCGCGTCACCTTGTATTTCCAATACCCTCCCCACACGATCGACAATTGCACCTTCGCCTGGCCAAATTCGTCTGGTTCTCTCCAAACCCGCCACTTGGTCGCCTCCAAAGCCGTGGCCGATTCGGGTGGACGAATTCTGTCGTTTGATCTGGCGCCCTGGGAATTTGGCGTCACCTCCTGCCCCGACTCGGTCTGCAAGCAGGTCGGCCGTCTCCAAACCACGCGTTGGGCGGACACGTTTGAAACCCGGTTCGATCTGGTGGATGGCGTCGATCCCATCATCCTGAAAGCACAATTGCGCTTTGGAAAAGCTCCGGGCACCTTGGACACGATCTACGCCACGTTGTCCGAACCGGTCCAATCCACTCCGGGCGCACCTTGGCTTCGCTGGGGGAGACCCAGCCGGGATTCCCTGGGCCAATCCATCGACGAAAAGGCGGCACCAATACGGGACGGAAACCGCTTGGAACTATTTGTCGATTCCACCTTCCTCGGTTCCGCAAAGGATTCGGTGCGTTTGGCGGCCCGGGGCGGGATCGGCGACAAGTCCGGAAATGTGCCCGGCCGGTTCGCGCACTGGACCCTTTTGGAGTTGGGCCCCATGCCGCTGCATATCCAGATCACCCCTTGGCCAGCCAAGGTCACCTATGGCCATTGGGAAGTGCCCGCCACCGAACCTGCCCTCAACCTCTTCACCCGGTCCCATTCGACCGACCCTTGGAAATCACTCGGGGGAGTGGAGCCAAGTCAGATTTTGTCCCACTATGCCGGAGTGCTGATCAACGCCAATAGCGACTTGGATGGCGGGGTTCTTTACCTGTACGACAACATGGGAACTGCGGTGGCGTCCATCGACCTGTTGCCTCTTTTTCAAACCATGCACGAGGCGGGACGCAACGGCGAACTTCGCTCCGGCTTCCAAGCCTGGGTTGCCTGGAATGGGAAAACCTCGTCGGGCAGCATGGCCTCGTCGGGCGTGTACCTTGGGCGCATTTTCGCCTGGAAGGGCGTTGGCGCCGAACGGTCCGTGATCAACCAGACCTACAGACTCGGCTGGCAGGTCAACCAAGCTCCCAGTTGGGACGAGTACGGGATGCCGAACTGGTAAGCCCCAAGAAGACCGAAAAATCTGGCTAGATTGGCGAGGATGACTGTAGTCCGACCTCTCGCAATGTTGTGGGTCTTTCTGTTGGTTGCCAGTTGCAATCTCTCCCAGACCGTGTCGCCGGGCTTGGTTCCCGAGGCGGCACCCGGGCTGGTCGTGACCGCCCTGTCGGAAGACGGACTGCGCGTCGCCGGGGCCTCGGTCGAGGTTTGGCCCGCCAACCTCTGGCCTACGCCCAATGGATCGGGTCCCACGGTTTGCGGCAAAACGGACGATCAAGGTCGATGGCGGACCGCCCTGGAACCGGGAACTTGGTCGATTGTGGTTCGCAAAGGCGGGCTCGCGTTCCAAAAATTTTCCGGTTCGACAGATTCCCTCCTCGATACCCTGCACCTAGAGACAAACCTGATGGGAATCGCTCCGGGGCCAGGGCAAATTCTGTCGATTGCGGGGGCGGGGGTGGCGACAGTTTCTGGACCGGGGGGCATCTTCCACCTGGATCATCTGCCTTCCGGGGACCTTCGCCTGGGAATGTTCACGACAACGGCCCTCGCCAAAACTCTCGTCGCCCTCCCGCCTGGCATGCACGCCATGGTGCGGATTCCCCGAGATTCCCTGCCCTCTCGGCTGGACCCTCTTCTAGTGGATTCGCTTGTCGCTGGCGTAGGACAAAATCTGCCGATCACTTTGCCTCGCCAAGCCTTGGGGGACCAGGGAGGGTTTATGATCACCGTGCGCTTCCAAAGGCAGGACAGCGCCAAGAATGTTTCGGTGGTCAATTGGACCGACGGGGCCAAACTAGGACTTCGCGTGGACTGGCACGGCGCCGACACATTGGTGATCCAAGTCAACGGCAAGACCTTGATCGGCATGGGGATTCCGTTGCCGATGGGAAGCCAGCAATTCGGACTTTCTTTTGATGGGACCGAAGTCAAATTTTACCTGGGTCAGGAGAACTTGGGAAGGATCACGTCATCTCCCACGGGCGATCGCAGCCGCTGGAATCCACCCCTATTCGCCCAAACCGGCATTTCCCAAGTCGAATGGATCGCTCTCAAACGAGGGGAAGTGGTCGACGGATGGTTCGAGCAACTAGCCCAGTGGTGATTGGACCCAGGGCAACCCTCTTGCCTTAGGAAGCAGCTTGTCAGCTCACTTTGCGCGCGGGCGTCAATCCTTCCAGCGGCGAGCTAGCTGATCCGTAGAGCTTGCGGGGGAGGATGGCTTGCATCCGATCTCCCTCTGGATGTAACTTCCTATCATGATCCGGACCATGGAACTCACCGCCGATGCCGAGGGAAGCTTGCAGCTTCCGCAAGGTTTGCGTTTGGCACCCGGAGCTCGTGCCATCTTGGTCCTTGATCATCCAGATAAGCCCACTTTCGCCCGACCGGGCCATCGGTTGAATTGGGTTCTGAGAATTTCGCCGGATTTCGACGATCCTCTTCCCAATTCTTTCTGGACTGGACCAACTTCGGAATGAACGGAATCCTGCTCGACACCCATGCTTTGCTCTGGTGGATCTGTGGAGATCCGAGAATCCAGGCATTGGGCCAACACATCGAAGCGAGCCCCAAACCTGTGTTTGTAAGTGTCATCAGCCTGTGGGAGTTGCAGATCAAATCGCAACTTGGAAAGCTCGAACTTTCCTCGCCGCTTTCCGATCTACTTGCGGACTTGGCCCAATGCGGGCTTGCCGGTCCAATCCCATTCCGGCAAGAACATGTCCTTGAACTGGAACGTATTCCCTTGATTCACAAAGACCCCTTTGATCGAGCACTGGTTAGTCAAGCCAGAGCCGAAGGACTTGTTCTGGCATCCCACGATGAGTCTATTTTGCGCTACCCTTTGGAGACATGGAAGATTTAGTCCGCAAGTCCCCGTCATTCGAGAAGCTTCCCTAGCCCCCTCTTCGCGCGGGCGACAAGCCTTCCAGCGGCGAGCTGGCCGAACCGTAGAGCTTGCGCGGGATGCGCACCGCGAGGTAGGCGTCGCGGCCGGCTTCGCAGGCGGCTTTCATGGCGCGGGCCATGCGGACGGGATCTTGGGCTTTGGCGATGGGGGTGTTCAGCAAAACCCCGTCGACCCCCAACTCCATCGCATAAGCCACATCCGATGCGGTGCCAAGCCCGGCGTCGATCAATACGGGAGCCTGGACCGATTCCAGGATGATCTTGATGTTGGAGGGGTTCAAAATTCCCTGGCCGGAACCGATCGGCCCACCGGCAGGCATGATCGCCGCCGGTTCGAGCTTGTCCAGCATTTGGGCCAACACCGGGTCGTCGTTGGTGTAGATCATCAGGTCGAAGCCTTCGTCCTTCAGGATCCGCGCGGCCTCCAGCGTGCCGACAGGATCGGGAAGCAAGGTCTTGGCGTCGAACAAAACTTCCAGCTTGAGGAGCTTCCAACCCATCGATTTGGAAAGCCTAGCGATCCGCAACGCGTCTTGGACGTTGAAGGCGCCAGCGGTGTTGGGAAGGATCGTGTAGCGGGCAGGGTCGATGTAATCGAAGATCCCTTTGCCCTTGGGGGCCGACAAATCCACCCGACCCAACGCGACCGTGACCATTTCTGTCCCGGATGCCACCAAAGCTTCTTGCATGATTTCGTTGGAATCGTACTTGCCCGTTCCGACCAGAAGTCGGCTGGAGTACGTCTTTCCCGCCACGACAAACGGCTTGTCGACAGGAATTGTCTGCTCACCCATGGATCAACTCTCCTTGGTCCAGCGACCCGGGGCATAGGCTTGGAAGCGATCGCGTTGGAACAACAGTCCACGAGCCCATTCCAGCGTTGCGGGCAGAAGCCGACGCTCGGCCCGGCCGGGGACCCAGGCGTGCTCCAGGATCTCGATGGTTTCTAAAGCAGCGCGCGGCGACTGGGTGCCACGCAGGCGCTCCAGGTACAAAAAGCGCGGGCCATTTTCCGAGTCGACCGTGGCAAAGGCGCGGTCTTCGGAAAACGCGGCTTGACCCGGTGCGAGCCAAGAAAAGCTGGTGGCGGAAATGACCCGAGGCGCCGAGCGACGGCGCAAATGCCAAGCGCTGGCTTCGGGGCAAAACCCTTCCAAGAAATGGGCCGGAAGCTCCAACGCCTCGTCGACATGGATGGAAAGATTTTCGGGCGGGCTTTGCCACAACTTCGAGGCGATGGACCTTCCAAAGGACAATTCCGAGAGGTCGGAAAAGCGGAAGGGAACCACCAGGGAGGCGGAAATTCGTCCCGTCGGATCCAAAAGCGCAAAAGCCAAGTGATGCATTTTGCCGTACAAAAAGGCTTGGGCGATGCCGAGAGTCCAGCCCAAGGACTCGCCCTGCAGCCGCCAGGGATCGCCTCCGGCACGGCGCACGCACTCCAGGAACAAGCCTGCCGCCTGGCCCGAAGCCCGGGCCGACCGAGGTTGATTCACCACCGGAGCCTTGGCATCCAAATGCAGCTCTTCGCTACCCGCAACCGGCTCGGAGGCAAATTGCAAGGCCACTCCAGGCCATTCGGCAGCCCGTTGGTTCAGCACTGTAGCGACGCCTTCGGAAAGCTCGTGATCGCGCAACCCGGCAAGGTGGAAGGTGGCGGGGGGGAGGCGTGGGAAACGAACAGCCGTTTGGCCGCCCAAAGCCCTTCGGAAAATATCCGGCAAGGCCACTTCGTTGTCGTTCCAATCCAGACCGACCGCTTTGGGCACCCGGGAAGAGCCTTGTTCCAGCCCCAGTTCGCTGGCGGGAAAGGGATCCGATTCCAAGGTGATGCCGGTGCCCTCTAGGCTAGTGCCGGAGAACCATCCTCGGATGGCTTGGACCACCTTCTGGGCGGGCAATTCGCAGGCGATCTCGGACAAGATGACGGCTGCCGGATCGTTTTCGCGAACAAAGCGCCCGCGCCGACCGACTTGGAGCGAATGTCCGCCAGGAGACCGCTTGGGGTGGGCCGATGCGGCCGAGACGCCCTCGAGCGGGAACCAAATGTCCAAAGCGCGGTGCCCGTGTTCATCGAGGGCGGTGGGGCGGGGGTCCAAAATGCGCCGCACAGGATGGAACCAAAGCAGGAATTCCAACTTCCCGAGGGATTCCAGGTGCAGTTCAAGGCCATCGACCGCCATCCGGCCATCGGGCAGTTCTTCGGAGCTGACGGTGGCAAATCCTGTCCGCAGATCGACCAGAACCTTTTTGGACTTCAATGTCTTCAATAGCATCAACAGCAGCAGACCGCGGGTCCCCTGGTTGTGCAGGTCGGGCTTCCAGAAGCCGTCCTTTTGGACGACCAAGTGGTCGGCTTCGGGATTGTCGGGAGAAACCAGGGTGAAGATTTCTCGGCCCGAAACCCGGGCGCCAATCCACGGTGCTTCCTGGCGAAGGGTGTCGGTGATTTGACGGATGGATTGCCCAGCATCTGGAGTCCAGAGGAACCCGGCAATGTCGCTGCCTAGGTGGCGTCCACGAAAGGCTGTGAGATAAAGGGACATGATCTGGAATATAGCCGTTGTCAGCGAAGTTGAACGCAACAAGCCACTTGATTCCACTTAGAGCCTATCCGTAAATAGCGATTCGCCCTGCGATCGGCTGCAAAGCCGCTGGTCTGCTTCAGGCTCGTTCACCGTAGTTC
>CAIKAA010000175.1 GCA_903825275.1 uncultured Fibrobacterota bacterium
CGGAGCTGAAGGACCTGACGCTGGCCATTGAGCCGCAGGCGCCCTTTGCCAACTTCCTGAAAAAGAAACTCCCCTTGACGAAGGTTCGGTTCGTTCCCTACACAGGTAGTGTCGCGCCATTTGTCGCCGACAAAAAATGGGCCCAGCAAGCCTACGGAATTTCCGAGCCCTTCGTGGCCCAACAAAAGGGGGCCAAGCCGGTCAATTTGTCCGTGTCGGAATTGGGTTACAACCCCTACACCTCGGTGTTGGTGGTGTCGGAAAAGACCCTGAAGGAACGGCCGGAGTTGGTGAAGAAAATGGTCCGGGCCAGTCGCGATGGCTGGGCGAAGTACTTGCTGGACAACAAGCCCGCCGACGCGTTGATTCGCCAGGCGAACCCCCAAGTGGACCAAGCCATTTTGGATTACGGACACCAAGAGTTGCTGAAGTTGTGCAAGAACACCGATACCGAAAGCCTGGGGCTGGGTGCCATGACCAGCGTGCGCTGGAACGAACTTTCGGCGCAATTGGCTTCCATGGGAACCTTTGCAAAAACACCACCGGACCCGTCCAAGGCTTGGAATTCCTCCTTTTTAGCCAAATGAGTTGAACGGATGGGGCCAAGTCAGCAACTCAAGTTGGGATTGGTTCCTTGGTCCCTCGCGCAAACGGCTGTGGATGCGTTCCCTTGGCATCCATGGCCGACCTTACCTGGTCAATGGATCCGCAGCACGATCCTTCGGTTTCTCGCCTGGTTCTCGGGAAGGGCCACACCCAGGCTATCCATGTTCGGCACCTTAGGCTTGGTGTCGGCGTAGCCTGCAGCTTTCAAGCGGTCGGCCCCAATTCCTTGGGTGATCAAGAACTTCACGATGTTGGTCGCTCGGTTGACGGACAATTCCCAATTGGACGGAAATTGGAGCGACTTCATGGGGACATTGTCGGTGTGTCCTTCGATGTCGATCTGGAACTTGTAGTAGCTGATCCCTTTGATCGCCGAGGTGACCTTTTCCAAAATCAAACCCGCTTCGGGGTTGAACTCGGCCTTGCCGACTTGGTAAAACGCCGAGCTCGAAAATTCCATCACGATCCCTTCGGGGCCTTTGGCAACCGAGACGTTCCCCGCCTTCTTTTCTTCGGCCAAAAGGGAGTCGAGGTCGTGTTTGATTTCGGCCAGTGGGGTCTTCACTTCCTTCTGCTTGCCGACATCCGACCGCAAGCCCTTTTTCATCTGCTCGAACAGCCCCATGTCCACTTTGGAAATGGACGCCATCGCCAAGAAGAAGCACATCAACAGCGTCACCATGTCGGCGTAGCTGATCAGCCAGTCCTCTTCGGCATGTTCGCTGCCTTCGTGGACCCGGTAGCGGTTGTGGTGCTGGTTCAGGGCCATGGGTCAGGATTTGCCGGTGGGCGAATATTGGCTTCTGCGATCCAGGAAGGAATTCAACCGGTCTTGGACGTACATGGCCGGGCGGCGCTCGGCCATGAGGGTCACGCCTTCCAAAATCAGGTAGTGGCGGAATCGTTCGATGGACAGAATTTGTTTGGCCTTGGCCGCTCCGGGCAGAAAGAAAAAACGCGCCGCCAAAAGACCGTAGAGGGTGGCCGTGAGCGCCAGCGCCAGGCCGGGACCGAGTTTGGAGGGGTCTTCCAATTTCCCGAGCATCGTGATCAATCCCAAAAGTGTCCCCACCAGTCCCAACGCCGGAGTGTTCGATCCCATCGAGTTGAGAATCAGCGATTCCTGGAGTCGGCGGTAGTAGTGCTCCTCGATGTTGGTGGTTCCAAAATTGCGCAGGTCGTCGGCCGTGTAGCCGGTGCTGGCCAACTGGAAGATGTATTGGGTGAAACTATCCTTGGATTCTTTGGCGATGTTTTCGAAAGCCACGTTGCCTTCGTCCTGCACCTTCTTCGACCAATCGCTCATGGTCTTCACGTCGTTGACCAGCGATTTGGGGGTGATGGGCTGGTGCAGATAGATCTTCAACAACGCCGTCAAGGCGCTGAGGGCATATTTGGTCCGGTACCCGATCAAGGTGACCGTCACCGAGCCGCCCACCACGATCATGAAGCTGGACAAGCTGAGGTAGACCGACCAATCGTCGGTTTCGCGATGGACGCTGAAGGCCAGCAACGCCATGCTGAGAATGATGCCGATCAGCGAAGAGAACGAGATCATCGCGACAACTCCTGTCGAGGCACGGGGACGGAATCCAGGACGGTGGACAGGCCGGGGAAGGAAGGGTCGAGCTCGCGGGCCTTCAGCCAATTGCGACGCGCATTGTCGCGGTCTTTGCGGACCCACGCGATGGATCCCGCGATGGCCAATCCTTCGGCGGTGGGCTTGACTTCATTGGCGCGCCGGGCGTTGTCTTCGGCTTCCGCGTAGCGACCGGCATAGAACATTTCCTGGGCCTTGCGGATGTGGCGTACGACCTGGCGAAGCGTCGAATCGGTTTCCTGATCACCTAGGGTGTGGAAGGTGGAATCCACCAAGCGACGGGCCAGGATGGTTCCTGAATCCGTGGAAGTCGAGGAGGTTGTTGGCGAAGGCGGTTGGGTGGACCGGGCTGGGCCAGGAAGGGCCGATCTGGTCGAGGAGTCCCGCTTTTGGCGCATCCCCGACATCTCCAGTTGCACATCGGTGCTCGACAGGTCCAGCTGCAGGGTCGCATTCGCGGAGTGGTTGCCGTATTCAATGGTCAGAAGGGTTGGTTTGGGGGGTGTTGGATCGCTGGACGATTCGCTTCGAACCGGTTCGGGTACTGGCGGCATCGGCGCCGAGGCACATCCGGAAAGGACCAATGTTGTCGCTAAAACGGCCGCGCCGAGGACCGCGCTTTTTGTCTTCATCGGTTGTGCCTGATTTCCGAAATGGGAGGTTTTTACCGATCTTTCAGGATCGATTGCCGACCAAGGTGTGATCTGCCCCAACGGGATCTCAGAAGGTGTAGTGGAGGAAGTTGATTTCATATCCCACCCGATTCATGTCAAACGACTCCGAGCCCAGGTCGGGCGCGTCCGCGAGATTGTATCCGTAGGCGTGAACCATCACTCCAAACCCCAGGGAAAAATGGCGAGTAGGTTTGGTGCGGTAGCCAAAGCGCAACGACCCAAAATGCTGGGATTGTTTGAGCGGGATGCTTTCTTGATACCCCAGATAGGTTCCCAGCCAATAGCCGTCGCGAGGATCTTGTTTGCGGAAGAAGACGCCCAGGATTTCCACCCCCAACGTCACCATGTTGATGCCGGGAGCCGATGTGGTGTCGGTGGCTCCGATCAAGGCGAGGTGGGAATACCCGGCCGTAAGGGAAAAGGTCAATTTGTGATCGGGAGTCATGGGCTCCGAAACCGTTACCGCTCCCGCGAACGTGGTCACCAGCGTGGTGCCTGCGGTAGACTTGTCGCGTGTATTGAACGCGTCGACGGGAAGCATCAAAAAGGGAACCGAGACGGCGAAATCCAGATCTTGGAAGGCCGCGTCGCGGCGGTTGGGGCCGCTGACGAAATTGCCGGTCCAAACCAACTCGCCAGTGCGCGACCGGAAGATGCGGATGGTGAGCATCAGGTCATTGTCGGCGCTGCGCGTGCAAGCCCCTTCCACAAAGGCATCGACATCCAACTTGAGGGCGAGTCTCGAAAGGTCTTCCAGGCTGGGAAGGCTGTTGGAAACCGTAAGCGAAGTGTCGGTGGAAACCACCCGAAGATTTCTCAGTTCGGGGCTATTTACGACCGCGCGATGGGCTTCTTTGGACAGCACATCTTCCACCTGGGCTTGGATGTACCGGATCGTCCCGAGGCGGACTTCCTTGGGGTCGGCCTTGATTTGATAGACCGCGACCCGCCGAATTTCAGGCGGCAGTTCCCCAACCGATTTTTGAAATTGTTGGATCAGGTCCGAAATCTTGCTGATCTCGTTGGAGGGCGTGCCAAAGGGGGCAAACCCGGTGTCTGCTCCCGCCTGAAGGGCCAAGAGGAATAAGACGAGCAGCCTTTTCATGACGGTCTCCCCGTGTGACGAATTTCGTCGCGGAAGATTCTCAGAAGCTTGTGTTGGGCGGCCTCCACATCGGCAGGCATCGGGTAGCGCTTGGACTCCATGGAGGATTCGACCATCAAGCGCATTCGCTCGGGCAACAGCTGCAGGAATTTCGCCTTGTGGGAGGGTTCGGCGGCCTGGAAGGACAATGCCAATACCTCGCCATCGGCGGATTGCAGGCCTTTGGCCAAGAACTTGTCGGGGAGGGTCGCGAGTTCGGGAAAGGTCACGGTCCGGCCGCGCAGTTTTTTGGCTAGGTTCAAGTCCACTTCCGAGAGTCCGTGGATGTATTCGAACTGCTTGGCGATCGGCAAATTCTCGATCAGATTCACCAAAGTTTCCACACCGTCGGAAGCCACGAACTTCATGTTGGAGACTTCCAACGCCTTGAGGGAAAGCCGATCGGCCATTTCCTTGTAGATCTCGCGAGGGATCTGGGTGATGTTTCCGATGGCATAGAGGAACTTGGCGCGGGTCGCGGGATCAAGCTTTTGGAGGATGGCCCCCGATTTGTCCGGAGCGATTTGGGCCATGACAAATCCTGACACGCCCAAGGGTTCGTCCTTGAGAATGTGCATGATCTGGCCTTCGTTCATTTGCTCCAAAAAGCCGAACAGATCGTCTTCGCGGCCATCGCGCTGGGAATTCGTGAGGGTCTGGAGATCCTTCTTGAAGACTTTGGTCACGGTCTTGAGATCGGCTTCCGAGGTTTCCTCTTTGGTCGACATCATCGTCTCGACCTTGCGAACCCGATCTTCCCCCAAGGCTTCGCGAATCAAATCCAAAAACTTGGGATGAAGGGACTGGACCAAAATGGCCGTGGCCCGAGCTCCTTTTTCGGGATCGCGGTCGATCCAGTGGCGCAAAATTTGTCCGCTGGCGCGAGGGTCTCCGATCAGGGAATTGACCAGGAAGGACCGCCCCGCCGAGGCTTCGTTTTCCTTGGAGGGAGGAGCAAGGGTGGCCGGTGGCGAATGCCGTACCGCAACCGGCTGTGGGGTTTCGGAAACCATCACCGAAGAGTCCGTATTTGAACGGCGTCCGTGCGGCCGGAAGCGGCTTTTGAGCGAACTCGGAAGGGCTGAAAAGGCGGGTTTGCGCAACAGCCAGACGCAAACCAAAACCGTGAGGCAAACCAGGATCAAGGGGAGCTGGGAGACCAGGCGAACGCTAAAGAGCTTGGAAATGGGAGTATCCAGAAGGGACAGGGTGTCCTTGTCCTTTATGATCGTATCGGTGGCGGTGACGGGCTTCTCGTCCACCCAGGCGCTTGGTTTGCGCAACGAGCGGTCGTCGCGCGGGAAATAGGCGCGGCTGACGCGGATCAGATCGCCGCGAGCGGTGTCCAGATTCCCGGCTAGGGTCACCAGGTATTGGATGAAATCACGATCCTTTTGGGTGTATCCAGTATCGACCAAGACCTCGATGTCGACCGTTCGCAGCTGCACCGCTTGGGGGCCGTCCCCACCCCGCGAGGGAAGATTCAAGGGCTGGTAAGGAAGTCCAGGCAGATTTTGGAACGATTGGCTTTGCGGGACCGTCGCTGGGTCGACATCCTCGTCTTGCCCATCCTCCAACTCCACACGCGACCGGACCAGGAAGGTGTTGTCGGAGAAATAGCGGGTCAACGCGTCGTGGGCGGCTCGCTCGTAGCCGCGCTCCAATCGGGTGCGCGGGTTGGTCGGGTCGCGGGTGTCGCGGCCACGAGGAGAAGACTCTTGGCCGAAACTCCAAGTTCCGACCAAAGCCAATACAAGGACCAATCTGGATGAGGTGCTCACGCCGGTATTCTACGGCTTTTCAAGGCTCCTCTTCAAGACAAGATTGAAGACTCTTTTTGGAGCAGCCATTTTTTGATCTCGATTCCGGCCCGAAATCCGGTCAAAGATCCGTCGGAGCCAACCACCCGGTGGCAGGGAATCAACAGCAAGATGGGATTGGCGCCGCAGGCCTTGGCGACCGCGCGCGCGGCCCGGGGCTGGCCCAATCTCCGAGCCAGTTCGCCGTAGGAAATGGTGGCGCCGCTTGGAATTCGTTCCAATTCCTTCCAAACCTGGTGTTGGAAGGTGGTGCCGACGGGGTCGAGGGGAAGCACGATTTGGGCGTGGGGGTCGTGCCAGTAGCGGTCGATGGTGGCCAGTACCGCCGCCAAGCCTTCGCCATCTTCCGACAACTTTGCGGGAGCAACTTGATCGGCAAGCTCCTGCACCAAGGGCTCCCTCTCGGGCCCCAACAGCAAAGTCCGAATGCCTTCCTCCGAAACGCAAACCAAAATCTGTCCCATCGGGTACGGGGCGGTCGCGTACCGAAGCCTTTCCATACTCAACCAGCCAACTTTGGTTTGCGCAGTGAGCCTAGGACCATGAAGATCACGGCGAAGGTGATGTACATGTCGGCCACGTTGAAGATCCCGGTGCGGAGCGAACCGACACCTAAGTTCAAAAAGTCGGTGACACCGCCTTGGAAAAAGGCGCGGTCGATCAAATTTCCCGTGCCACCAGCGGCCACCAAACCCAAGGCAAACCGGGTCTCGGGGGTTGTGGTCGTTGAGTGGAACAGGTACCACAAAAGCCCGACCACGAACACGCCCACTCCGATCACCAAAATCGCCTGGCGGGCTGATTCCGGAAGAGTTGAACCCAAGCTGAGGAAGGCGCCGCGATTTTGAACCATTTGGATCCGAAAGATTCCATCCAGGTAGACCGAGGCTTTTCCGGGAACCAGGACAGCGCGAGCCATCATTTTTGAGGCCTGATCCAGAAGGACCCCCCCGAAGATCCAGGCGGCAAGGGCGGGTTTGGAGGTGAATTGCATGAAATCCTCAGCAAATGGTTTTCTACAAGGTAATCAGCTTGCAAACTAGGAAATGGATGGGCTTCTACCTGGAAGGCTCGCCAGACACAGGATGCCTTGACCTCTTCCGATCCCCACGGTTTATTTCCGCAGGACCACCTTTTCCCACAAATCACAAAAGCGCCACTGGGGATCGTAGCGGTCTTTCAAGGCGCAATAGGCATCGTGGTCGTGGATTTGCCAAAACTCTTCTTTGGAAAAATGTACCGTGGAATAGAGCGACTTGCGGCCACCCAGTCGGATGACCTCGCGTTCCAACAATCGATTGAAGTGGTCAGGAGGGAGGGTGTCCGAGGTCGGGACCGAACTCCAGAATCCGAAGTTCAGGTACAAAACTCTAGGAGCCATGGGATAGAGAGTCCAAGGCCGCTGTGTGGCGCGCGGAACCATCGGACAGACCCAGCAGGGTAAAATATTGAGATGGGATTGGTAGAACTCGAGGAATTCCTCGGCCCGATCAAAGGGGATCTCCACATCCTGGATCACCGGCTCGCTCAAATCAACGCGAAGGCCTAGGGCCTTTTTCAAGCGGTC
>CAIKAA010000176.1 GCA_903825275.1 uncultured Fibrobacterota bacterium
CACTAAAGGGAACGTCCAGAAGGGGCCAAATTCGGGCCAATCCGGCCGACTAATTACCTTGTCCCCTGGAGACTCTCAGACCACCAGGGGACCCGGCCGCTTTGCCCCGAATTGACTGGCCGCTTTCGCCGAATTTCGCAGGGAGACGGGTCAACCACCCAACGACACTCGCCTGTCCAGGTGTCCGGCACGTCCAATGTGACCAGCGTGGCGGCAGGCTACAGCCACACGATGTTCGTGAAATCCGATGGTACCCTCTGGGCCATGGGATACAATGGCTACGGACAGCTTGGCGATGGGACGAACACACCAAGATCCAGCCCCGTTCAAGTCCTTGGCGGCTCCAACGTGGCCAATGTGGGTTCTGGATGGTACCACAGTTTGTTCCTCAAAACCGATGGAACCCTCTGGTCCATGGGAAGTAATTCCGTTGGGCAGCTCGGCGATGGGACGAACGCACAACGATACACCCCCGTGCAGATCCCCTTATGATCCAGCATCTCATTCCAAAATCTGTTGCCTAGAAATTCTGGATCCTGACGGATTCCCCTTTGGCTCTTCTCCTTCAGCCGGGAGAGGAGCCTTTTTTTGTTCGGCGTCCTCAAACCAAGACAGATTGGTTCCAGCGCTTTTCGGAAACTCGAATTATCACCTTGCGTTTCTAGTCAGATTAAGCGACATTAATGAAACATGATTCATTATTCATTGTAGGAGGGCGGGATGCGGCGAAAAGAAGGGGACAAGTACAAGGAGATCCTGGATGCCGCCATCTGGTGTTTCGCCGAGGATGGTTTTGACAAGGCTCAAATTTCGGCCATCGCCGCCAAAGCCGGTGTCGCCACGGGTTCGATCTATCTCTACTTCAGCGGGAAGCACCATGTCTTGTGTGAGTTGTTCGCGCGCTTCTGGGAGAAATTAGCGGGCGACATGGAGCTTTTGGACCAGACAGACCCTCTGGATTGTCTCAGGGGTCAACTTGGATTGTTTTTCGATCGTCTGGTTGCCAATCGCCCTTTGGCCATCGTCTACCTCCGCGAACACCATCGATTCATCGAATCGAAGCAGGCAGGGGGATTGGAATGGCACCAAAAGTGCCTGGAGTTGGGCGTTTCGGTGTATCGCCAGTTCGCCGATCCGGTTTCCGCTGCGCAAGGTGCGATGAGCCCCGATTCCATAAGCATTTCCCAGGCATTCCTCTTTGGAGGGGTGAGGTCGGCTTTGGAATTTTGGCTGGGGAATGATCTTCCCCCAGATCGGATCCGGAGCCAAATGCTGACCATGGCGATGGCGAGTCTTTTGGCCGTCACACAAGGAACACCATGATCGGCCGAATCCTTCCCAAGTTGGCTTGCACCATCGCCGTCATGACAGGTTTTGTCCATGCCGAAATACTCTCCCTTTCGGTGGGATTGGAACGACTGGAGAACGGCAGCAATGTCCTCAAGGCCCAAACTCAAAAAGTGGCGACCGCCAAGTATTTGCACCAGGCGGCCTTGGGGAATTTCCTTCCCTTGATCCGACTGGACGCAGATGTCAAGCGGCTGGACCGGGAAATCGATTTTGATTTGGACCCCATCCGGGCGGCGATGATCCAGTTGCAGACCTCCAACCAAATGCAGATGTCAAAATCCGACATCCAGGCCGCCATGTCCCAACAGCTTTCCCAACTTCCCGCCAGCCAGCAGGTGGCG
>CAIKAA010000177.1 GCA_903825275.1 uncultured Fibrobacterota bacterium
CACTAAAGGGAACGTCCAGAAGGGGCCAAATTCGGGCCAATCCGGCCGACTAATTACCTTGTCCCCTGGAGACTCTCAGACCACCAGGGGACCCGGCCGCTTTGCCCCGAATTGACTGGCCGCTTTCGCCGAATTTCGCACGACCTCAACGACAAGACCGAACGCCACTACCAGGTGGTCTTCTACCTGGTCTTCACCTTGCTCGGCCAATACATCCAATCCGAAGTCAAATCGGCCAACGGCCGTGCCGACGCAGTGGTTCAGACGCCGGATTCTGTCTTCGTGTTCGAGTTCAAACTCCACGGGACCGCCAAGGAAGCGCTCGCCCAAATCGACGAAAAGGGCTATCTGATTCCCTACCAGGCGTCGGGGAAAAAACTGGTGAAGGTCGGGGTGGAATTTGATCAATCCAAGAAGAACATCGGGCGGTGGTTGGTGGGGGAGGGCGCTTAGAGGCTGATGAAAAGCCGTTTGAGCTGAAAGGCACCATTGAACGCGGGGCGCTGGGGAGTATTTTCCTTTCCTTTCGAACCCGCATCGTCCAGGTATCTGCTTTGGAGCTGAGTCGCTATCGCGAATCACACAATCGTGTCGCCCTTTCTTATTCGCCAAATATGCATGGAATTCAAAATGCGGTGGATCAAGTCCTGCGGGTTGCTCAGGAGTTCTACCGCCAAGACGACAAGGCCGGTTACCGCGCCTTTATTGCTTTTTTTGGGGGGGGGGGGAGAGGCTAGAATAAATGAGGTGACAAGGGCTTTCTTTGTAGACCCAAAAATGCTGGCCCAAGCCAGCCAGCCGTTGTCTGTGAACCGCACGGCGAGGCCCATTCGGCTTTCCCCTTCGACCAGTCTCAAGGGAGCCTCAGGATCTCGCCGGAGCTTGGTCGAAGGAAGCCCGTCGACCGCCACGGGAAGGAATCGACTGGGGGCACCTATGGTGCCAAGGCCGGAGGGGGCTGATTTCCCAAGCGGTTCTAGGAAACTGGCTCTGGGCCATTTTTGTATTCGTTTGCTCAGAGGTCGATTGGCCTCGCTTGAATTGTTTTAAAGACCATCGGGAGCGAGATCTCCCCCCCTATCAAGAGGAATTATCCCATGAACTTGATCTTCACTTCCATCGCCCTTGCGGCGACGGCCGGTTTTGCCTATCCGCCTGGTTCCCAAGACTCTTACCAGCAAGTTTATCAGACGAATTTCAACCTGGAAATTGGGGGGATCTTCACCATTCCACGGGTATGGCCCTCTGGCGGCACCGACTCCAAGCTCGGTTTGGGGTTGCGTGTTTTACCGGCAGCGGAATTCCCCCTCACCGATCACTTCCTGGTGCGCGGCATTGTCGGTTATGAATTCACCACCTGGGGATACCAATTCCAGGACGCGACCGGGTATGCCGAAGACGTGTCGGTCCAAACCCACTTTCTGGCCCTTGGGTTAGCGGGGCAGTACCATCTCATTGGTCGGCCGACCTTCGTTTCCGTGGGCTTTTCCGCCGACATTCCCTTGCGCAGTGACCTAGTCGACGAAGTGAACTACGGGGATGGCACCCTCGATTCCTACGAGGGCCGTTTCCATGGCGATCAAACCGCCCTGATGTTGGACTTGGGATTGGGGCATCAGATCACGCCAATGATCGCGTTGGTCGTCGGGTACCGCTTTCCCATGACGCCGTATTATGACAAGGACGGATTGATTCTAGGCTTGCACCAATTCAACCTTGGTTTGAGACTTTCGTTGCTTTGAGAGAACGAGTCGGGCCCGAAGGCCCGAGGGACTGGCGCATTTTGACCATGCACTCGGGAAGGTTCAACCTAGATCCCTCTCTGCTTTGCGGAATTTAGGCTGAAGCAATGGAAAAACGCATCGAGGAAGTTGGGTTGCCTAGAATCCCAGAGACCCTGGCGCTGGATCCAACCAGATCCCAAAACCTTTGCACCTTTGCGAACCTATGCCATTCTCTTCTCGTCGCGACACTGGTGTCGTCCTCCCTTGTGCCGGATCCGGAACCCGGGTCGGAACCGAACGCCCCAAGAAATTTTTAGAGCTGGGGACAAAACCTGTCTTTCATTGGCCCTTGGAGGTCTTCCTGGCCCACGAGCGGGTAGCCGCGGTGGTCCTGGTCGTTTCTCCCGGTGAATTGGCGTCCCAAGAACGGGCCCTTTCCCAAAGTGGCCATGCCGCTCACCTCGCGTCGGGACACCTTCGGTTGGCCGTTGGCGGCGCCGAGCGCTGGGAATCGGTGCGAAACGGGGTGGCTGCCCTCCCCGCCCATTGTCGCCTCGTGGTCCTCCACGATGTGGCTCGTCCTTTCGTGACCGGATCGGACATCGATGCGATCCTTTCCGCCGCTGAATCGGATGGCGCGGCCACGCTTGCCATGCCTTGCCCCGACACGGTCAAATGGGCCGCGACTCCTCTCGAAGCCCTTGCCTCGGCGGCTCCCTTGGTCGAATCCACCCTCGACCGCCGCCGCATCTGGCTCACCCAAACCCCCCAGGCCTTCCGCCGCGAAGTCTTATCGGCCTGTTACGACCGGCTTCCGTCGCGACAAGATTTGTCACTCACCGACGAGGCCAGCCTGGCCGAGGTTTTCGGGTTTCCTGTCCGCTTGGTCAAAGGTGCCCAACGACTCCACAAGATCACCACTGCCGACGACCTCGAATGGGCGCGCTGGACGGCATCTATGCGCACCTAAAGAGGATTAGAACAATTCCAGCAGCAACTCTTCGCGCGTTTTGCCAAAATGAACGGCCACGTCGTGAAGGATTCCCGATAGGGTTCCCACCTTTAACGGATCATGGCGAGGAATGGTGATGTGATGAGTGCCATATGCTTGTGTCGTGAGACGAAGATGGCTTCCAACCTGGCGAGTCTGGATATAACCCAGCTTATGGAGCAACTTCGCCAGCTCGTCACCAGTCAGATCTCGGGGGATTCTCACAAGGAGAATACTTCCTCTTGGACCCGGTGCAGACGAATCACTTTGGGTGTTTCACCAGGTTCAAAGTGGCAGAGAATGGCCTCGCGTGCGGCGATTTGCAATTCGGCCATCGTCTCGCCTTGCACAAAAATGGATTCACCCAGGGCTCGGGCTTCCAGCCCTCCCTCGGGAGAATCTTGGACCATGAGGATCAATTCGTTCATGGGTTCAACCTACATTTAGGTGACTCAAAAAGGATCAATCTTCATTCGGAGGAAACGTCCTATTTAACCGCTCAGGAGCCGATTCTCATGATCCCATTCCGCGTTGGCCAAGGTTTCGATGTCCATCAGTTGGTGGAGGGCCGCAAATGCATCCTTGGCGGGGTCGAGATTCCTTTTGAAAAGGGCTTGCTTGGCCACTCCGATGCCGATGTCCTATTGCACGCGATCTCTGACGCACTGCTCGGGGCCATCGGTTCAGGTGACATTGGAATGCACTTCCCCGATACCGACGCTCGTTGGAAAGGGGCCGACTCGCTCAAGCTGTTGGAAAGGGTGGGGGAGATCGTTCGCGAAGCAGGCTACGAGATCGGCAATGTCCAAGGCACCGTCATCTGCGAGCGCCCCAAAATCCGTCCCCATGTCGAAGCGATGCGTTCCAACATCGCTCGGGCCTTGGCGATTGAATCGGAGGCAGTGGGCATCCAGGGGACGACCACCGAAAAGCTCGGCTTCCCCGGCCGCGGCGAAGGCATCGCTGCCCAAGCGGTGGCGCTGGTGGGTCGACGTCGGTTGTTGTAGGGATCGGGGTCCGCTGTTGTAGGGACAGGGTCCGTTGTTGTAGGGACCGGGTCCGTTGTTGTAGGGATCGGGGTCCGCTGTTGTAGGGATCGGGCATGCCCGATCCTTACAACAAACGGACAACAATTATTTCGATCCCAGCTGGTGTTGCAGCGCTGCCAACCCAAAGATGTAGGCCGCGTTCCAATTCACGGCCACTTCGTTGGAGGCATACGACTTGTCGGTGTCCATCCAGCATTTGGCGGGCTCGGTGTGGGCGTATTCCACGCCCCATGAGGCCTTCTTGATGTCGTCCTCGCGCTGGCTGTTGGGGCCACCCACCATGAAGCCGGGGATCGGATCATCGATGCCGTCTCCCGACATCGTGCGGTGGTGCGGATGCCGGGCCGATTGCTCACCGGTGCCTGTCACAAACGAGTAGCCCGTCGCGTTCTTGCCCAGGATGTAATCCACGGTTTCCTGGACACCCGTTGCGCCAACTCCCGGTTTGAAGTGTTCGGCCCAGGCCAACAACCCAGCCTTGCCCATGGCGCCGTCGTTGGAGCCCCAGGGGAAGCCTTGCATCGGCATCCGGTAGGCGCTGGCCTCGATCTGTTTCTTGATCTCGTTGGCCATGGAGTCGATTTTTGACTTGGCGAAGGATGCCAGGCTGTCTTTCTCGCCATGCAAGGCCATGTCATAGTACGCGAAATTCTGCACGTTTTGCCAATTGGTGGTCTGGCCGATCGCTACGCTCGCAAACCCGGATTTGGCGGCCAGACGGTAATCGGCCTTGCCGGTGGACAGCCAAAGCTCGGTGGCTGCCCAAAGAAACTCGTCCGAGAAATTCGAGTCTTCATAAGCGCCGCTGCCTCCGGTTTCGTGGGGGTGGCGGACCGAGGGGTTTTGCTTCGCCCAGGCCCAAGCCTTTTCGGCGCGAGTGGCCAAATCCTTGGAACGAGTGGCGTCGATTTTGGTCAGCAATCGGGAGGCTTGGGCGGCGACCGCGGCAAAGGTCAAGGTGGAAGTCGTCGACTTCCCGATGACAAATCGCGGGTTGCGGGCCTTGGCGGGGACCACCATTCCATCCCAGGACTTGCTGGCGACCTTGAAGAAGACCCCGCCATCGTCATCCTGCATGCGGGTCAGCCAGTCCAGTTCCCAAATGCATTCGTCCACCAGGTCGGGAATGCCATTTCCCGATTCGGGAATGTTCAGGGCTTTGTCAAGGAACAGCTCGGGGTACAGGTCGTAGGCCCCCAGCAAGATCGCGACGGATACCGCGCCATTGAGCGTGTATTTGCCGTAGTCGCCCGCGTCATACCAGCCTCCTGGCGCGCTCCATCGCCCCTCGCGACCGGCTTCCACCAGGACTAGGTTGGTGTCCGGATGCCCGCTTGTGCGTTGCCAGATTCCGGCATGAGTTTCTGCAAGGTCGGTCGAGGCGCGCCAGTAGTAGTAAGCCCGCAACCCGTCGCGGAAGGTGGCCGCATAGGTGTTGTTCTCGATCGGGAAGGGAGAGGTCTTGGTTTTTCCGACCACCAGCGAGTAAACTCCGGGCGTTTGGAAACCGGTGAAGTCGGCTTGCGCGACTTCTTCTTCCGATGGATCCCATTTTCCGACCCTCTTCAAGGTCCCCTTCCATACCGATTTTCCAGAAGCATTCAACAGCTCGATGACGGAATCTGTCGGATTGGCAACCACGATGCGCTTGGTTCCCTTGGGCGCATAGCCCAGATGGTTCCAGCGAATTTCGTTCGAGACCTTGATGATTTTGGGATCGGAGGATTGGTTGGTGAGACGAATCGATCCAAACCGAAGGACCGTGGAAACTCCTTGTTGGAGGGGCTGGAAACCCAGGGTTTGGACGCCATTCAAATCGATCTTGCCGTTTTGGATCGCTCCGTCGGGCTGCCAATTTTTGTTGGGCCGAAAATCCTTGAACGACGCGATCACCGAATTCCAGCCCGAGGCTAGCGTCACGTTTTTCACCCATTGTTCCTTGCCGCTGTCGGTCACCTGCAATTGCAGGCCCACGTCGGCGCGTGGGCTCCAAATTTCGGCGGCCATCCCCGCGTGGCGAGTCCAGTTCCCATGCGTCTTACCGGGAAGGTTGTTCAGCGAGGCACCCATGGTGACCCAGGAACTCATGGTGTACGAGAGTTCCAAAGCACGTCCCTCTTTCGGATCTGCAAGCTTCATGGCTCGCTTGGAAGCCTCGTCACTCACCAGGAACCAATGGGATTGCGGGTTTTCTCCCCCAAACCCTTCCAGGGTGTCGTCGGCCGCGTCGCTTTTGAAGGCTTTCCAATACCCCGCCGCGTTCCAGCCGTTGGAGCTGTCCAAAACCATCCATTCCCCGATTTGGACATGGAACAAGCCGGTGGAATCGGCTCGCGAGGAGTTCGCCCCCAGGTTGGACGAAATCCGGACTTCGCAGACCTTGGACCAGTCGAACTTGGCCGAAACTTCCTGTTTGTTCTTAGGGTCCCACCAAGCCCCGCGGTCGTCAAAATCTGACAGGGGAATCGTGACGGTCTTCCAGCCTTTTTCCAAAGAGCCATAACTTTTGATTGGCAGTCGGATCTGCACTTTTTTGTCCGGCCCGTCCGACTCGTCGTCCAAAAGCCCCACCACCACCTCTTCGCCTCCCACATTGCCCTTGATCTTGAGCTTCAAGGAGCCTTGGGACCGGATGGAGCTCAGATCCAAGAGTTGGGGCAAGTGGATGGTCCAGCCCGACCACTCCCGGTCATCGCCGTCGTAGTTCAAAATTCGGCTGTCTTTGGACCCGGTGATTTCGCCTTTGGTTGTCCCCCCATAGGGGTAGCTCCAGGCACCTGGACCGGCTCCCAGTTCCAAAAGGTTGGTGGGAGCGCTGGGCGTCGCCAGGGCGGCCAACGCGAGTGCGATCGAGATCATCGGCAAGACTCCGGGTTTGAGGGACAAGTGTGGGTTCGTGCAGTCGTAAAAAAATCACCGCGAGTTTGGACTATCCTTCTTCCTCGTCGCTCCGCTTGGGTGCGGATCAACCAAAGGAAAAGAGGATTGCTTTGCCGGCCACTGACCGGGTCCTTCCGCGAAATCGTTGGATGTACCATCCCCAGGAAATCGTAGTTCATCCCTTCGGGGTCGGTTCCGATCTTGCTTCTGCACTCGCTCGAATCCTTTCCACAACCCACCACGTTGGGTTGGTCCGCCATGGAGCCCGGGTCGAGGCAAATTCCAAATTGGACGATCGCCCTTGGTGGGCCGAGCTTTCGGTGAACGGGAAAGAAAGTCACTTGGCAACGGCTGGACACCTAGACCTTTTCCAACAACGAACCATTCTTGTCGATGCCGATTTGGTCGTCGTCGAGGGATGTCCTCAGACATCCACTCCGGTGGTCCTGGAATTGGGGCCGCAGGGGGAAGGGTTGGGCGAAGCATCGTCCGCCGTGCTTGCCCGCGCGGCGGCTCTGGTGGGGCCCCAGCGGCCTTGTGGTCAGCTTCCTTCTGGCGGAATTCCCTGGTTCGAACGTTCCAACCTGGAAGGCCTCGCAGACCACCTTCTGGAGGTTCTGGAACGGGAAATGCGAAAGGTTCCCTTGTGGAAGCTCTTCCTTTCGTTGGATTTGGCCACGGATCCCCCCCTCCGAGCGGCACTCGAAAACGGTTCGGGCCAGGATGGCCGAATTTTTGTGCCTTCTTCCGACCTCGCAGCCAAGCTTCTTCCGGGATGCGAAACCGCTCCGGATCTCCATCCAGGGTGGGGTGAATTGGGAAGAATCCTCTCGTGCTTGGAGACCTTTCCAGAGGCCGCCTTTCTCGTGATGGGAAAGGGGTTGGCGGAACGGTTTGAAGCCAAGATGGAACGATTGGTTTCCCAACGAAATCCCTATCGCGTTGCCACCGCCTTCCGAGAAGTGGACACCCACCTTCCCGAAACCACGCCATCCATCTGGGAGCCCAAGGCGCGCCTGAAAATCCACCAGGCCCTGGCTGCCGACATCCGATGCCCCCAACGGATCCTGACCCATTCCAGAACCGAATTGTTGGACCCATCCTAACCTGCTGATCGAAGCCTGCCGAAAAAAGCCTTCGTCCCCTTGCCTTTCACGAATTCTGGTTTATCTTTCCTCTTCCCTTGGCTGATAGCTCAGTCGGTAGAGCAGGCGGCTGTTAACCGCCCGGTCGCAGGTTCGAGTCCTGCTCAGCCAGCTTCATTTTTCATTTCCGGATCCTATTGGAGTTTTCGATGAGTTTGGAAAAGATCGATGAACTTCGATTCCTGATTGATTCCTTGAGATCAGAATATGAAAAGTTCGAACTCAAAGGCAATGCGGTTGCGGGAACGCGAGCCAGGAAGCTTCTCCAAGACATCAAGTCGGGAGCCCAAGACATCCGTGAGTCGATCCAAGATCGCAAGCGGCAAAAGGAAATGCTAGGGGAATAAGACCCTTGGGACAAAACCGTAAAACGGCCATCTAGCAAAGATGGTCGTTTTTGCGATAGGCGCCACCCCCGATGGGGGGCGGGCTGCTGCGGGCTACCCTTCGGTCGGCCGGTGGCAATCGTAGGGTTCTGTCCGTTTCGCGGGTCGGGCATGCCCGACCCCTACGATGACCCGATCCCTACGATTCCCACCGGCGCGGTGGCCCCTGCGCATCCCTGGCGCGGGCGCTTGTAGGGATCGGGCATGCATCCCTACAAGCGCCCAAAGCATCACGGTCTGGTGGTGACGCGGCCGATGGAATGGTAGGTGAATCCCATCTGCTTCATCCGTTCCGGATTGTAGATGTTGCGGGAATCGATCACCACCGGGTGCTTCAGCAACTTCTTCATGGTGTCGAAATTGGGGCGTTGGTAGGTGCTCCACTCCGTCAAGATCAACAGCGCATCGGCATTGGTGCAGGCTTCGTAATTGTTCTCCACAAATCCGACGCTGTCCCCCAAGATCCGCTTGGCCTCCTTCAAGGCTTCGGGATCGTGGGCCACGACCTTGGCGCCTTTTTCCAAAAGTCCTTTGATCACCGTGAGACTGGGAGCTTCGCGCATGTCGTCGGTCTTGGGCTTGAAAGCAAGACCCCAGATGGCAAAGGTCTTGCCGGTCAAGTCCTCGCCAAATTCGCTCGACACCTTGCGCAGGACGATTTTTTTCTGC
>CAIKAA010000178.1 GCA_903825275.1 uncultured Fibrobacterota bacterium
CACTAAAGGGAACGTCCAGAAGGGGCCAAATTCGGGCCAATCCGGCCGACTAATTACCTTGTCCCCTGGAGACTCTCAGACCACCAGGGGACCCGGCCGCTTTGCCCCGAATTGACTGGCCGCTTTCGCCGAATTTCGCACCTTGCGCCCAACCATCAACAAACGCCGGATTGGCAAGAAGTGCACCGATCGAAACGATCCCCATCTGAACCGCAGGCTCTAGAAGCAATAAGGGAATCAGCTGGCCAGATGGATCCATTCCGACAAGGGGAGCATTCGCAACATACCCGTACGGCGTATAAAGCTGTAGCTTCGGATCTCGACCGCTCCACACCCCCATTTGACGATCGTACCGCAGTGCTCCGAAGTAGGCTGACCTACCCTCTGCAGTTTCGGACAGAATTTGACTTTTCCCTAGATCCGAGTCTAGAACCTGTTGGACTTCGGCCTCTATGCGGACCTGCACCGTGTCGGGTGGTTGGGCTCTAGGCTGGTCCAGAGGGTCACGCGTCAAAGAGCCCCAAGCATTTCCCAGGCACAGTACCAAAACCGCCCAGAGGCAGGCTTTTAGGCTCGCGGCGAGCCGGTGGCGTGTGAAGGCGTTGAGAACCACGTCCGAAACAGTAGAAAGCATCTGGACGTACCGCAGCCAGCGAGACAGACAGAAAATGTCTAGGCCCCAGCTTAGACCCCCGCTACAAATCGGTCTTTTTCGTCCGATTCTTCTGCCGAAGAAACACGATCACGCCGATTCCCAACGCGACGACCAGTCCCGCCAACAACACCGGCTGGTCACGGGCCATTTCGATCACCACATGGAGCAGGCCCATCACCATCAGCATCCAAACCACCGTGGACGCGATGATGGTGACCAAGTAGACGTGGAGTTCCATCCCCAAAATTCCCGACAAGGCAAAAATGGCCAAGCGAGTACCTGGGACGAAGCGGCTGATGGCCACCGCGACCCAGCCTTCCTTGCCGACATGGCGATGAAGGGCATCCAATGTGCCGTTTTCCTTGTACTTGCGAAACAGCTTCCAGTTCAAGGCCTTCTTGCCGGCAAATCTTCCGCCCAAGTACAGTCCAATGTTCAGCAGGGTCGTGCCGTTGAAGATGGCCAATAGGGCCAGAACCAACGACACCCTTCCCGCCCTCACCAACCCCAAAACCCCGATGACCGCAACCTCTTCGGTAAATGCCGAAGAAACCGCAATCAGGAAGAATTGGACCATCGGAGGAAATTGCGCCAAATGCCGCAAGATCTCGTGGGTGGACAACGTCACCCGATGAACCTCAAATCAATGATGCTCACGGACCACATCGGCAAGATTGGCGAACAAGGCATCTGCGAGAGCCAAGGTTCCCAACTTGTCCCACATCCGGAATTGGTGGAACATCAATCGACCTTTGCCATGCGGAACTGTCTGGATATCGGCCTTGAATTGCCAATGCCCAGTCGGAGAAAGCTGTGCGAATCCCGACGCGACCTGAGCTCCGGGCAGTCGCCCCAAAGTCCAGGCAGGAAGCAGGTCGGCAAACACTTCTCCGGCAACAATGCCTTGGGGCAGACGGGAGAACAAATTCGACGGCGCGATGTAGTGGTAACCTTCGCCACCCGCCGAAGCTGCGGGAGAAATTTCGATGGGGAAATTCAAACCGCCGTGCTTTTGCAGGAAGCGAACGTCGTCGGGCTCCAGTCCCGCAAACACCACGGTCAAGCCGGTGACGGCATCGTCCAAAAGGTCCTGAAGGCGTTTGGGATCAAAGGTGCTGACCCGATTCACCAACACGGCACGGGCATCGGATTTCCCGTGGCGAGCCACGTCTTCGGGAAAGTCTCCCAAGAAACGAAAGGCTTGGGCCGAGGCTTCCAAATTGGCCGCGGGTGGGACGTAGAAGGTTTCTTCGGTCCGGAACACATCGCGCCCTTGGCGCGAAAGCTGCATGTCGAAGGTGAAGTGACCGCGTTCATCGCCCACCGGAAATTCGAACTTGCCCACCATGGACACGCCGCCTTCGCTGACGGCGGGAAGCGATTCCTGATGCCAGATGCGGTTGTTGTTGCCCTTCACGCGCAACAGCAGGCTGTATTCGCCCGGCGCGTTGTCGTTGGCCATGTGGATGCGCACGGCGGCGGTTTGCATGATGTAAGGGGTTCGCAGGGCGGCTTCTGCGATCACGCGAACCGGGCGGTTGTACTTTCTAAACAGCTCGAAGCCCGGCTTGGGTTCGCCGGTGATGCCCACCAAGCCTGACGAATGCGACGGTGTGTCGCACCATTGGTTCACCAGCACTCCGCAGCAACGAGGGTTGATGGCCAAGGCATCGGCTTGGCGCAGCACGGCTTGGGCACCCACTTGTTGGCAGGCGGTGGCAAAGCCCGACGGAGTCCAAACTTCCTTCAATCCCACTTGGGTCATCTCGGCCTGCAGCTCGCTCACCAACGTGTGGAGCTTTTGGGTCCGGACGCTTTTTTCATCCCCCAACGATTCCAAGGTCCGTTCCGGATCCAACAACGAGGGGCAACCCAAGCGCGAAACGAAGAACTTGCCGGAACTGGTCCGGGTCTTGTGGATTTTTTTCCAAAACAGCGTGTCTCCCAGACCTTGATCGACCAGATCGGAAGGGTCGCGGGGATGCAGATGCTTGGCCAAAAAACTCTGGCGTTGAATGGAAACCGGGGCCGGAAGCCGGAACCGGTGGATTTCCAACGTGGAAGTCGCCTTGGCGCCCGCAATGCAGGCCTGTACAGGATCTTGGGTGGGCGAATGCCCGATTTCCAAGCGAGTGCCCGCCATGTGGGCGACCAGGGTTCTGGCAGGTTCCTTGCGCCAACCTTTGGGAATCGCTTCCAAACGCTTGGCCACCAAAGTTTTCAGCCATTCATCTTCCCGGGACGACAACAATCCGCCGGGAAGGTCGCCACCCACAAACCCCAAAAGGTTCGCCATGGCTTCTTGGCGCACCACGATGGCGGTCGCCGTCTGGAGCGAATTTTCAAAGGCTTCATCCGTGTTGGAAAGGCCGCCCGCACCCAGATTTTGGATCACCACCAAACCAACTTGTTGGGCAATGGCCAACAGATGATCTGGCATGGGGGACGAGCTGGGAAAGACGGTGTTGAAGCCTGCTTCCTTGATGCGATGGAACTCGACTTTGGGATTTGATTGGCTCAAAAACCCCGCCTGTCCAGCCGCATCCCAGCGAACGCCACGCACAAAAAAGGGCGTGTCATTCAGACTGATGCCTTTTTCGGTCCACGAAAGTGCGGCAAAACCGAACAGGACCTTCTGGTTTTGGGCACCATCGATGGTCAATTCAAAGCTGTAGAGAACCGGATGATCCGGGGTCCAGGCCTTGCACTCGGGAATTTCAAATTCCAATTCATGCTCGGCATTTTCGGTAGCGAGCACCAGTTCTCGCTTGAATTCGCCCTTTTGGGCATCGGTGGCGTTCAGGCGCAAACTCAAAACCGTTTTGGCTCCGGCGACATTGCGAAACTGCAAGGTCAGGCGGACTCGTTCGGTGTGGAAATCCGCTCGGGCACAGGTATCTACCAAAACTGGCCCGACAAAATTCAGGATCTTGGGAATTTCGTGGAGGACCGGCCCCAGCTGGAAGGCTTCACCTTCTCCACCCGCCCATTTGGTGTCCGTCGAGGGAGATTGGGCTTCCAAGCAGACCAACATCGGTTTGTCGGCGGCGGCGAAAGCCGTGAGATCAACCACGGAAGGCGTCCAGGGTGGAATCACCTCCCCCACCGCCACTCCATTGGCCCACACTTTGAGCGGAGAGTTTGCGCTGGCTACCCGCAGGAATAGACTCCCGCCGGGAGCAAGTTTTTGCCCCGTGATCGTGGCGAACCAACGACAAACGGCTGGAATGGCGTCGGCGGTGGCTCCCACCGAGGGGAAAACAGCCGCCTCGACTCGCTGGGGAATTGTGGATGGCTCGGCTTCAACCTCGGCCTTGGTTGCCCCACGTTGTAGGGACCAACCCCCCTCGATCTCCTGCCATTGCTTCATCGCCACGTTGTCCTCCAAAAATCCATCGAATAGGGAAAGATAATGCCAGTATCGATTATCTCGCTTTTAGAAGCTTTTCCACATACTTGGCGAGCAGGTCGACTTCGATGTTGACCGCCTTGCCCGCCTTCCAATTCCGGATATTGGTTTGGGCCGCCGTGTGGGGAATGATGTTCACCGCCAACCAGTCGGCGCCGACCTCTTCCAAGGTCAGCGAAATCCCGTCTAAGGCGATGGATCCGCGCACGATGCAATACTTGGCCAGATTTTTGGGGATCTTGATCTGCCAACGGGTGCTGCCAAGGCGCGACACCCCCCGCACGATCTTGCCCACTCCATCCACATGACCTTGCACCCAATGGCCGCCCATGCGGGTGGTGGGAAGAAGGGCGCGTTCCAGGTTGACCAAGTCCCCTACTCCCAAATCACCCAACGTGGTCACGGCCAAGGTTTCGGCAACCGCAACTACCTCGAACCCCGTTGGGGAGACTTTTTCGACGGTCAGGCAGGTCCCGTTGTGGGCCACCGAATCACCGATCGACAACCCTTCCAGAAGCGTGGGGGCCCGAACGACGAAGCGTTTGTTCGCTCCCTCCGACATCACCCGTTCCAAGATTCCTACCGCTTCTACCAGTCCTGTGAACAGGTTCAGCCTCCGAAGTTCCAGGTGATCCCCCAGCCCGAACGGATTCCCGGGGGCGTCCAACCGATCGCAGGAACCTGTTGGTCATCCAGCAAGTTTTCCAGCCGCCAAAAAATGCCAAAGGTGCGGATTTCCATCCGGTTTTCCCAATCCAGCTGGTAACCCGAGGGCAAGGCTACCACTTGAGCCTGGAGATCGGCGTCCCCCCCATCCGAACCGCTCATATCCATCGAAGAACTCCAAACCTGCAGGGACATCGCCGAGGCCAGATGGGCCCGACCGGCAAGGACCTTCCCTTCCCAACCCAGGCTGGTCCGGGAGTTGACCAAGGGATAGCGCAAGTCGCGACTTCCGTTGGGGGCAAGGGTGGATCCGACCGACCACTGCGAGGCGATCCAAGCGCCCCTCCAAGTCGCACGGGCGCCGGTTTGTGCCGACCATCCCATGACAGGTCCTGTCGCATTGGTCAAGACCAAATCGTACTGGTAACCCCATACGTGGGGCCGCCCCGTGAGAAAACGTTTGGGATCGATCGCATCGTTAATCCAAATTCCCGCTCCACCGGCATCCAAGCTCAACCAGGGGAAAACCGCGACTTGGTCGCGATGCTCCACAACCCATCGACCTTCGGAAACAAGTTGTCTGGAAGGGAGCGATCGCAACAGCGGATCGGGCAGAATGGAGATCTCCCAATTGGGCATTTTGAGCTCGCGAGCCAACCGGGTTTGGGATTTCCAAAACCCAACCTCCCCGTCCAGGTTCAAGGCCCCGTCCGGCCCTGTCAGGGTGCGATCCAGAGGATCGTTCAAGCGGTTCCAGGCCGCATCGAGGCGAAGCTTGTAAGACTCTCCGGCAAGCGTTGCGTAGCCGCCCAAGCGTTCTTGGTCTTCCTGGAAATCCGACACGGTGGACGAGGTTCCGGTACGCAGGGCGCCTCGGCCACACACCCCGATCTTGAAGACCGATCCGCCCCAACCCAAATCCCCTTCCAGCTCTTGGTGGTCGGTCGAGCCTCTGACCCCAACCGGCCCCCCCGAATCGGGCCAACTGCCACGCTCCCATTCTTGGCCTACGACCCGACCGGAAAGCATGGAAGAAACTTCTCCCGATCTTCCCAACATTCGCCCAAACCATCCCGAGCGCGCCTCGTGACCCGAAAGCAAAATCGTGTCCAAGGAGTTCCAAGTCGTCCGAGGGTCGGGAATGCCGCGCTGCAGATCCACCCAGGTCCAACCCAGCTCGACCAACAACCCCGGGGTCGCCCGCGAGACGACCGTCTCCCATTGCACATCGTCCTGGCCTGGACTGCGCCCCTTGGCAGGTAGGTCTTCCCGATTGCGACCAAACGAACCCTGGAACATGTCTTGGATCTGGTCGCGGTAAGTCCAGCTCTTGCCTTGGGCCGAACGCGTTTCCATCCTCATTTCCAGGCCCCAAGGCCCCCACACGGCTCGGGAGAAATCCAACCCGAACTTGTAAGATGCCAGGGCCCCGCGCCAAAACACCAGTTGAGTGAGCGGGGTATCCACCGGGCTTGGTGCCGACAATTCCCGTCGCACGGGCATTCCCCCAAACCCTGGCTCAAGCCGCTTTGCCACCGCAACCACCTCTAGGGGCCCGGGGTCCGAAACCCCCGCAATGCTGGGGCCTGTCCAGGATGGGCGCTCCCCGCGCTCCTCGATGGGAAGAGACGGCCAGGTACGCCATTCCTCCCACATCCCGTCGAATTCGAACACGCGGTTCCAGGGAACCGTCGGATCCCCGTTTCGGAATGCCTCGCGAAAGGCACTGCCCGGAGATCCCTCACGCAGAGGAATGGTCCAGGCCCCCGTGGAATCGAACAAGCCTTTGGGCTGCGGCAAGACCGAAGGTTTGGACTGGAGTGAATCCCTAAGGGAAGGCTTGGCGGAATCCGACAACTTGCGGTTGAGGCTATCCGTCACTGACTTTGGAGCGGAAGAAAGCCCCGAAACCGTATCCGACGCGCCCATTGGCGCAGCAAGATTCGAGGAGGATGCCATGGTGGCTAGAAGGAAGAGAAAGGTGATCAGGATTCCAATATCCATTGGTTGAGACGACGCTGGAATTCGACCATGGTGCCAGGGCGATCGTCGAGGTTGCGGGAAAGGCAATCGAGCAGGAGTCCGCGCAGGCGGTCGCCGTTGCGATAGGGAATGCGCGGGACCAGCGGGTCAAGATCGGCGAGCGCGGCCAAACCACGCTCGTCTTTGTCGATGTCCACCGAGGCACGGGCCTCGAAGGGGTTGGTTCCCGTAAAGGCGTAGCAAGCCAAAACCGCCAGGGAAAAGATATCCGTCCGCTGGTCGAGCCGGTAGTAGCTGCCCAAGAGTTGTTCGTAACTCATAAATGTCTGGGTGCCGGGCACTTGCATGTGCATGTCTCCCACGACCTCTTCGACATGGGCCCAACGCGCCGAACCAAAATCTGTCACATAGGGCTCGTCGCCGCGCATCAAGATGTTGGTGGGTTTGAGATCGCAGTGGATGATGCCGCGAAAGTGCAGTTCTCCCACGATTCCCGCAATCTGGACGACTTGGATGACACGCTTGACCAGCTCCTTTTCGTCGCTCGGACGGCGGCGCCAACGCTGCGAGATGTCATCGCCTTCCACGTACTCCATGATCATGTACATGTGCCGGGGCTCGCCGGCTTTGCGCCCAAAAAAACCGAAATCGAGCATTTTCACCACATGGGGTGCATTTTGACTCGACAAGTACAGGTTGTAGCCCATCTCGGTCAAAAACAGGCGAATGTTCGAGTTGTTGACGTCCGGCTTGGGGGTGCGGTAGATGGTCGGTCGCAGCACCCGAAGCACCGCACGCCGCACGCCTTTGCCCGGAATATTGACCTGGGGAACCAGGAACACATCGCAAAATCCGCCGGACCCTAACCATTTTTCGATGCGAAATTCGGGATCGTAAGCTTTGAAGTCCCGTTCCAGGGTTCGGACATACACCTCGAATTCCTCGCCTCGCTCGGGACAGCGGAACGAAGAAACCGTGTTGATGCTCGAGGTTTCGTCTGGACGTACTGCGGCCATTTCCAGAGCCCCAGCTTCCAAAGCCCCCGCCAGCTTTGCCGCGTTGTCCGAAACCTGATTCTCTCCTTCTTCGATGCCAAGAAGAGACCGGATCGGTTTCATCATGAAGTCCATTCAACCATAAGAATACCCACGTCCACCCAACTCCACAACACCAGGAAATAAATCGAGGAATAAGTCGTTCATTTTAGTTCATTTCTCCCTCGTATTCTCCCTACCAAACCCTTTTGTTCGGATCAAGTACCTTTCTTGGACTGTGCCACTGGAAACGATCGATCGAACCAACATTGCCCAAGGCTCACCGACCATGGAAGCTGCCCGAGAATTGATTCGGGAAGACCTTGAATCTTCGTGGGAATTGCTCACGCTCCAATCCGACGGAGCTCCTGGAGAGCTGTGCGAGCGGATGCGGTTTTTGTCCGCACGCCAAGGCAAGCGGATTCGATCCACTTTGGTTTTCTTGGTATCTCGACTTTCGGACCACACCGACACGATCTCGGCCCGCCTATCCGCCGCCGCGATCGAGTTGCTGCATGTGGCGAGCCTCGCCCACGACGATGTCATCGATGATTCCGACCTCCGCCGTGGCGAAGCCTCGGCACCCAGCCGCTGGGGCAACCAGATGGCCGTGTTGGTCGGCGATTACGCCTTTGCCAGATCCATGCGATTGGCCATCGACTCCAAGCGATCAGAAATTGTCGAGACCATCAACCACGCCAGCTGCTGCCTGACGGCCGGCGAAGTCGCCGAACTCGATCTGTCTCGCAGCGCGACCCCGACCTGGGATGCCTACCGCGAGGTCATCCACCTCAAGACGGCTTCGCTGTTGGAAACCTGTTGCCGTTGTGGCGCCATCGCAGCGGGATTGTCGACCCTTCAAACCGAAGCCTCGGCGCGTTTTGGCCACCGATTTGGCATGGCCTTCCAGATGTGCGACGATTTGTTGGATCTGGGAGCCATCCCGAACCTCGACAAACCGGCCCGCACCGATCTATCCAACGGATTGGTCAATTTGCCCGCCTTGCTATTGCGCGAATTGACCGGCAAAGAAATGTCCGATTTTGCCCACATCTCCACAGCCGAGCTTCTGTCCACGCTGGAAGCAACCGGTGTGCTGGGCAAAGCGCGAAGCCTTTTGAACGACGAATTGGACGCAGCCGAGAGGGAACTGAGCCTGATGCCAAACCTCCCCGTCCGAATCCACTTGGCCAGTTTGCTGGAAGATCTGCGGGATCGTTCCATCGAAGCCATGGGTGGCTGAGGCACCGCCGCTGGACTCGACGGATGGCGATCTCGATCGCCAAGGTGGACGACGCTTGTCGCGCGCTCGACGCCCTGATCCCGAGGTCATTTGGCGAGAAGGCTTTTCGGACGACCCTTTGGGAGGAATCCACCGGCGCAAGGATTTGCGCGGTTCGCGCGGCAAGATCCGGGTCGACAAGCTCCCCGATGTCGCGGGCGATCCGCTTTCCACCGTGGTGGTCAGCGTC
>CAIKAA010000179.1 GCA_903825275.1 uncultured Fibrobacterota bacterium
CTACCAACGCGAAAAAGTTTCTGGGCTGACCCAACTCGGAGTCAAGGCCTGGCTGGAAATCCCGCTGTTGCCCATCGAATTTGAACTCGGGACGAATTTGGCCTGGGGCAGCTACAAAAGTGGGCTGTTTTTCAACCACAATGGCAAGACCGACACGATTCCCGTCGACGTTCCTTCGCCCTTGGCACTCGGGGGGGAAAGCGGTTCTACGCCCTACGTAAGCCTCTTGACGGATGCCACCATTCGCTATCCCCTCTTCAAATTTCCTCCCGTTCTCAACACCCTCAAGCTCTATGTCGGCGCCGGTGCCACCTACGTCATCGCCACGCGCGTGATCGATCGGAAGGATTTGCAATCGACCTTCGGGTCGGGGACCTACGCCAACAATCCTGCGGATGCCAAAGCGATGGTGAAAAGCAATCTGTTGCAGACCACCATTGGCGGCCACCTCTCGGTTGGCGCCCAAGTCAAGATCCCCGTGGTGCCCATCGCTTTGTACGTCGATGGCAAGTGGTATTTGCACACCGCGGTGTCGGATGCGGCTTCTGGATACCCTCTTGCCATCAGCGCCGGAGCAGGCTTCGCACTTTGACAATCCAGCTTTCGCCGGATTGTTGCTAGATTCCATGGGCTCCGCGTCAACCGCGCGGGGCTCGTTCTGTTTTCCGGAGTCTGATCCATGTTGATGCAGAAGATTCGCGACAACGCTGCCTGGGTGGTGGTGATCGCTGTGGTTTGCTTTGTAGCACTCATCTTTGTTGACTGGGGCATGAGTCCCACCAACAGGATTTCTCAAAAGACCGTGGTCGGAAGTGTCGGAGGTGTCGACCTTCGGTTCGAAGAATTTGACCAACTCGTCCAGCAAAAGGCCAAACAAGAGACAGAACAAGGCCAAGAGCTGAATTCCGAGCGCTACGCCATGTTGCGTCGCCAGGTCTTTGAAGAAATGGTCCAGGAGCGTCTCTTCCAAAAAATGGTCAGCCAATACAAGTTGGATGGCACTCCCGAGCAGGTTTTGGACTATTTGCGCCGCAACCCTCCTCCTGGTGCAGAAAAGGCTCCCATTTTCATGGGACCCGACTCGCAATTCAGCAAGCCTCTCTACGAACAATGGCTAGCCAGCCCTCGGGCCTTTGACGACAAATTCATGCAGATGATGGAAGCCCAAGTCACCCAGCGGATTCTGCCCCAGCTCGACTTGGTCCGCATTCTTGGAGCCGGCCAGCCCACCACCGACTTGGAAGCCGAATTTCTCGCCCGTCGGGAACGGACCCGTGCCTGGGGCATGATCGTGGCTACTTCGGCCGATTCCTTCCCCTCGACCAGTTCGCCAACCGATGCCGATTTGAAAAAGGAATTCGACGCCCAACCCGACAGCTTCTATGTCGGCAAGGCTGTGGCCACCATTCCTGCCGCGATCTTTTCCAAGCAACCCAGCCACAACGACTCCACCTTGGCCAAAGCCGACGCCGACACCGTGGCCCTGCGAGCCCAGCGCGGCGACAACTTCGCCGAATTGGCCAAGCAGTACAGCGAAGACCCGGGTTCGGCGAAGAATGGCGGCTCCTTGGGGGGCTTCCAACAGACCAACCGTTGGGTTCCCGAGTTCGCGGCGGCCGCCAAGAATTTGCAACCAGGACAAATCACCGGCGCGATCACCAGCCCATTTGGCTTCCACATCATCAAGTGCAATGGCAAAAAAGTGGAAGGGGCAGATACCCTCTTTGACCTTTCCCACATCTTGATTCGCGTCACGACCAGTCCCGAAACCATCGACAGCCTGAAAATTGTTTTGGACACCCTTCGCCAGCAGGTCAAGGCTGGAAAGGATTTCCTCGCTGCCGCAAAATTCTTCAAGGCCCACATCGATTCGGTTCGGGCCACCGAAGGCGAATTGGGAAGCTCGTCTCAAGGTCCTGTCCCCGGTGCCTCGGCTTGGGCCTTCAATCCCCAGACCGAAGACCAGGTCAGCGATGTGTTGGAAAGTTCGACCCAGCTCTTGGTGTTGGGTCACGCCAAGATCGCCAATGCCGGTCGTCATTTCGAAACCGCCAAGGACCGCATCAAGTCGCAACTGCTCGCCCGAGCCGCAGCCACCAGAGCCTCGGATTACTTGAAATCGGCACTCCCCAAAATCC
>CAIKAA010000180.1 GCA_903825275.1 uncultured Fibrobacterota bacterium
ACGACGCCGGTGGCACGGTTGGTCAGAATCGCGTTCACCTGCAGTCCTTCGATCGGACGACCATCTTGAACAACCACGGTCACAGGCAAGCGTCCGGTGGCGTTCACATACCTAGGGTCAAAGGAGGTTTTGACCGAAAGTTGTGAACTCTTGGTCGCGACAGACGGGAAAATGGTGATGGGCAAATCCGTCGAGGCAGTGGCTCGCAGCTTCCATTGGTTCGCTGTCTGCCAGGAAGCCACCGGGAATTTGGTCAAATCCACGTCGAAGGATTTGAAGTTCTTGCCCTGCCGGAAGGTGATGCCCGTACCATTTCCTTCGGGGAAGGTCTGTCCGTTGGGAAGGGTCAAGGTGAGGATTGGGGCGACGTTACCCGCCCACGACATGGCGAACTGAGTTTGCTTCTGCCCGGCATCTGTCGTGGCAGCGAATTCCTGCGCCGCATCGCGGTAGAGCTGCGAGGGGGAGATGGACTGAAGGTCCATTTGGTTGATCGCATTGAAAATATCGTTGGCTGCTTGGGTCAATTGACCCGTGGTGTTGTCGCCGTTGGTAAAGTAGGCGAGTCCGTTGACGCCCTCGGGTCCAACGCTTCGCTTGGCCAAGTTCTGCATCTTGGTGCCAAAACCGTTGTCGTCGAGCTTGGTATCAACCGCAATCGAAAACACACGGTAGTTGCCGTTGAGTCCTTCATCCCCGGTGAAATCGCTGGGGTTGGGGTAGTTGTGCAAACCATCGGAGATCAAGATCACATTGCGTTGGAAAGGGCGAAGGAGATCGTTGTCCAAGTCTTTTTGTGCCCAGCCCAGAGCATTCAGCAAATCGGTTGCAAGTCTCGGCTCAGGCATGGGGGATGCGGGATTCGAGCTCCAGGACAATTGCTTGTTCACGGACCCAGCGGCCGGGACATAGGGGACCGTGAACGCTTTTAACGCATCGATCGACGCCGGATAAACCACTGATTTTTCGGTCACGATGTCGAAATCGATGAACCCAAAGCGTGCCGTGGTGGGGTAGCTCTGGTTGGCGCCCACGGCATCGGGGTGGGTGAGCCGCCCAAAGAAATCTACGGCGGCATCCCACTTGGAAACACCCAACCCATTGTCGCCTGTGACAAGATCTGCCATACTTCCTGAGCGGTCAAAGACAAACATGTTTGCTTGGCCAGCTCCGTAAACATTAACTTGAGCGGCGGACGTTGTGTTGTGCGCCGTGACAGGAAGAACAACCGGCGTATAGGAAACAGGTACCGTGCTATTCGCGTTCAAGCCCGTTCGGATTGCCGTCTCCAAGGACCACATGCCGCCGTAGCGGTAATGCCTGGGAATTACATCATTGCTGACACGGGTTGCATAGCTCGCAATTTGCTGGGTAACTGCGTAGACATCATCACCGTTTGTTGCAAAATCCATCCCTTCTGGATTTGGAAACGGGTTATCGACGCTAACATCAATCAACTTTGGAGAGTAACCAATCGACGATTTGTACTGTGAAAGCAATCCCATCCCATAACCCGCGTAATCGCTCAGGAATGCCCATGTTGCCGAGACTCCAGTACCACCGGAAAGTGCGATGCCATTGTTTGCGAAAGGATCCTGAGCTTTGGCCTGTTCAAAGGCATCAAGCGAAATCTGTGTAGGTCCGGGGAGAAAGGACGGTCCTTGGTACTCATCGCGCATGGCAAACAAATAGTGACCAAATTCATGGACCAAAACCGTCGCTCCATATTTAGCAAGGGTGTTCCAGCTCACGGCAACACGAGCCCCCTGAGAAGAAACTTGGGTTCCATTGACAAACCTTTGAAAAACAGGATCCGTCAGACCCGAAACTTTTGTCGTTGCCAACCACCAAGCCACGCCCACAAATCCACCCGTGTTCGCATCCGCACAAACCGGAACACCCTTTACAGGTTCCTCTAGGCGCTGCAAATTCAATGGGCATGTTCCTGCGCTCGGATCGGTCAGGATCACCACATCGGGATCCGATTTATCCGAGCCGTTCACTGAAGAGGATGCGGGGATCACTGTCACGTTGCCAAGTTGAACCGCGCCTTTGCTGGCAGTAAACAACTCCAGCGAAGCTTGCTGGAAGGCCTGCTTGAGGAAGTCGCTGGTGCTCATCCCCAAGGTGACAAAAGAAGGCACATCCTGATAGGCGACAACCAGGTCGGCATACACAACTTTGGTGGCCGGGTCCACACGGAAACTCCGTTTGGATCGATCGATGGAACTGACATCGGCCAGTGCCTGGAATCCGAATCCCAGGACTAACAACGCCAAGATGGAACGTTTCATTTGCGCAGTTCTTTCGTTTAATGGTTCAAAAAGAGAGGGGCTATTGTGACGCGGTGGCCCTCGATCAACCGCAGGTACAATACGGGCGGCAAGGAGACCGTTTCGAAGCGAACCTGCCCCATTTCGGGAGCCGACGCCGAGGCCAATCGTTGCCCATTCAAGCTCAGGAGTTCAACTTGGAACGACGAGGACCCTCCAGAGAGGATCAAACCCCGATTGGACTCCAAAAGCGTGGCGCCTCCAATTCGTCGTCCCTGCAGCCGAACTGAGGTGGTGTTGAGTTTGGCATAGATCACCAAGGTGTCGGTCGGATCGGTTTGCGTGACACCTGGAAGGGGCTTTTTGGCTGCCGCCACCAAGATCTTGGCCTCAAAATCCGCGGGATGGAATACCAATCCGAAACCGGTCCATTGGATCCAATCCGGCAAGGCTTTGAGGGTTGAGTAGGTCAAAGTGTCCCGGTCCAAATCCAAAGTGTCCAGCGGATAGGTAGAGGGTTTTCCACCTTCTAACGTCAAAACAACCGTGTCCTTGCTGAACTTGTAGGGCGTCCACACCGAAGTGATGGACAAGTTCATGGTTGTCGACAACAAATTTTGTTCGTCTTCCTTGATGGTCACGGAACATTTGCCCCACTGGTAGCGCAACGGCGTGAGGGTCAATAGCTGGTTGGCACGGTCAAAAGCGACCTTGGCGATGGATTGGCAATCGTTCGTTGGCTCAAAGACCATGACATGGAAGCGAAGACTTCCCGAGAAAAACAGACTGTCGGTATGAACGACAATGGGTATTGGGTTTGCCGAGTCGTTTTCCAAAACAGTGGTGTCACGCAGCCCCTTGTAGACCCGCAAGGGCGCGGTAGTCGCCCCCACCCCAATCCTCACCCATGCGAACGCTGACGCTGTGCCATCGCTCAGTTTGTACTGCAAGGAGTCGTCACCCAAATAGAAGGAATCCGGTCGGTAGAAAATTTGCTGATTTAGGGTGTCGGCTTTGCCATGCTTGGGAGGTGTAGAGACGGTAATGGTTAAAACATCGGCGACATCCACATCCTTATCGTTTTTCTTCACATCAGAACTTGTTGGAGTGGACTCGGTGATGGAATAGGCGTCATCCACGGCTAGTGGAGGATGGTTCACATGGACGACTTCAACGAAAAGAGTGTCCAAGAGAGTTGCGCCCTTGTCATCCTTGACCGATACCTGCAAAGAGCAGAGACCATGGCGAAGCGAAAACGGTTGCAAGTGCAGGGTATCGTAGGGTGAGGCGGCGGTCATGTACCATTGCAAAAGGTTCGCGGTGGATCGGTTGAGCGGTGTCAACCCGAACAGGAGTCGAGCCTTTTCCGGGTCGTTGTAAAAGGACGAAAGCACCAAGGCCGCGGTATCGGCTTGGTCTTCGTGCAAGGTCAGCTTGGCGGGTAGAGGACTCGTCTGTACCGGAGGCAAATTCACCCCGGACACCTGAACCACAAAATCCAACTCTTGGGTGAAATGATCCATCGCGGGGATGTTTCCGGTGTCGCTCGCAACCAGCTTCCAATAGGCGTACCCGTTGGTCGTGAAGGGTGTACACGACAAGTCAGGACCGGATGTTGTCTTGAGAATTGAGCACGTCGCAATGGATCCAGTTACCGGTGGGTTGACTTCGCTGATAGACCAAGTTAAGCCATTTCCTGTCAAGTAATCGGGCAGATGGACTGAGTTTGATTGCGTGCTCAGCTTGATTGTGTCACCCGGCTTGTGAAGCCAGGGCACCGCTTTCATACGCAAAGCCCAGACGGAACCGGGAATGTTTGGTGTCGCGGTGATGAGTGTCCCGCGACTCCCCGTGATGATGTCAAATTGGTTGTCGTCATCGAGATCCGTTGCGAGGACTCTTGAACCGAATCGACAATCCGAGCCTAGACTCGATTCTAAATCCACAAAGCCGTCGGTGCTTTTCCGGATGACTTGAGATGCTTTCTGAGAGCCATCCGCTCCCAGAAGGATCACACGAACGGATCCTTGATTCGCTACGGGAACAGATCCCCCAGCGTTATCCAAACTGTAGCCAACCAGAAGATCCGTGATTCCATCATGATCAAAATCGGCTGACGTCAGAGAGTATCCAGCACCTGTAACTGCATAATTGTCTGTGCCAGGAATTGTTGTATCTGATGCAAGTTTGTAGTCCTTATCGAAGGTAATCAGATGAATCCGACTAACCGGAGTCCCTGAGACTTTGTATTTCTGCGAAAGGACTGCCATCCCTTTTGCTCCCCTGACACCACGTATTGGAGCCAAGGAAAAACCGAACCATTCTCCCGGACTCAGCAACGACGCCATTGGATCCGACGGGTCATAACTTTTCGGATAAACACCGACACGCCGAATTTGATCGCTGCTCGGATCTACGGCCAGGAGTACGACTCTGCCTTCTGTTGATGATGAGGTCTTCCCGTCCTGTTGAATTCCCAATCCGACCAGTAGCTCTTTTGTAGGCAACGTATCTAGAACGGACATTGAATACCCTATTGTGTAACCGCCATTGATGCCGATTCCACTGAGCCCCACTGAGGAAGTGTCGAAGGCAGCCGATTTGTCGACAAAGGGGACGTTGGAGGCATCGCGGCAGATGGTGAGCAGCCAGATCTTTCGCATGTTTCCAGAATTGGTCATCACCACAGCGCACCGCTGCGTCGGTGAGAAGGACTGAATCACTGCGATTCCCCAGCCAAGCTGATCGGGATAGAGCCCCGTGGCAAGAAGTGGAAGAATCTTGGGGTCACTGGAAGGAATCAGGTAGGCTGGCGATTTCAATTTGCCTGAAGCCATCATGGGAAGGATCGCCAGTCCACCCGAATCATGCTGGCTTTCGGGTGCTCCAGCGATCAAATCGTTTACACCATCACCATCGAGATCGCCGATACTTTGGATGGCTGCGGCACCGAAATTGGAACGGATGACGCCAACGCCAGAGGTCGGAAACGGATCCCCGATTCTGGCCTCCTGAACGACGAACAAACCCGGGACATCGCAAACGGACGCCCCGGCGAATGCGAGAATCCCGATCAAAAATGCCTTGTGGTGGTTTTGATTCATGTTCAACTCCTCAGTCCTTGCCGATACGCACTACACGAAAACCAATGCTGGAAGAACGGGTCGTCCCCAACACCCAAACGGAAGCCTGTCCAAAGTTGGCGGGATTTGTTTCACCAAACGAGCCTCCTTGCGAAGCCCAACTCGTCAAGTTGTCCAGATTCCCGAGATTCCTATACACCCATTCTGCGCCATTGCCCGCCAGATCGAAGATTCCACTTCCCGTGGGCTGGCGCGATCCAACCAGGCTTGGCGAAGCACTTTTCCAGACCGCATATTCCGAGACAATCGCGGTGTCTTCCGAGGTGCCCCATGGATGACTTCCGCCCCAAACCGTGGCCGCAACAGCCCACTCAGCAGCCGTAGGTAAACGGAATCCTTTCCGAATCACCTTCGCCGCTGCTTGGGGGGCAACTGTATCAGATCGAACTTCGTAGTTCCACAAGAACCCCGTCCCCGGATCCCGGCTCGTGTACTGATAGAACGTGTCCAGCCCGAGTCCCTTCGACAGCGCATTGCAAAACAGCATTGCGTCGTAGATGTTCACATTCGTCATGGGCTTGCCGGCTGTTTCCAGGTTCACGGTCTTCATCACCGTGCTGTACAATCCCGTCGTCACTTCAAACCGGCCAAACCGGATGTTGGGCAGCACCTCGGCGGTCAACGCAATCACTGCGTCGCCACGCTGCGCCGCCACGATGTCGGCCAAGTACGGCGTGCGTGGATCCGGGCGCCACACCTTGACAGTATCTGTCGCCACACTTCCCAGCCTGTCCTGCGCCCCTACCGAGAGCTTCGCCGTGTCGCCAGCTTTCAGAAACACCGTCGCGTCATACCGACCGTTGGTCTGTCCCACTTCCTTGCCCAGCACTTGCACGCTTTGCAGGTTGTTGTCCGAAACGGTCCAAGTTGCCGTGAAGTACGACTGCGTGTCGGGTACAGTGACGACGCCCGCCACGATGCCCATGCGGGCAATGGCAGGCGGGACCGATGCGCCGCGCACCACGTCCACCGAATCGCT
>CAIKAA010000181.1 GCA_903825275.1 uncultured Fibrobacterota bacterium
GTTTTTTGTCGTACCCGACGATGAGCGTGAGTTTGTCCAACAGAACGCTCTGCAAGCGGCCGTAGGGGCACACGATCAAACAGGTCTGCTCGCGAAACCATCCGAAATTGAAGGCGAAGGCCGCCGTCATCAAAACCATTCCCAGGAAAAGCCCGGGATTCTCGGAGGGCGGCAAATGCACCATGGCCCAGAGCTTGGTGCCCGAAACCATCCAGGCGATGGCGGAATTGGCCATCACGAAGGACACCAACACATACACGGTCCACTTCAGGGTCTTGATCAAAACCTTGCGGCTGGACAATTCTTGTCGATCCAGGTTTCGGCGCAAATTCACGCGGCCTTCGATCCATTGCTCCAGGGGCCGGAACACCGATTCCAGAAAGGTGTTGTGGGGACAAGCCCAACCGCAGAAAACCCGACCACCCCAGGCGGTCAGGGCATAGATGCCAAAAATCGTCCCCAACACGGCGGTGATGAAAAGGTTCAGCTCGTGGGCCCAAAAGACCTGACCCAAAAGCACGAGCTTGCGGTTGAAGAAGTCGACCTGCATCAACGGGTACCCGTGGATCTGGATCCAGGGAGCCAACAGGAAAAACGAGATCCAACCGACCGCCACGTAGGTTCGCCTGGTGCGCCAGACGCCCCCCATCAGCTCGGCATACACCCACTTTCGATTGCCTTGCGCATCGATGGTGCGCAACGTACTTCGAAAATCGTCCTTGGGTCCTGGCTCGCTCATGGAGTCGTCTTTTCTCAAAGAGTGTCGAGCACTCCTTGGGCTGGCTTGGCGTTGGCTGGATTGGTGCCGTGAAGCGACTTCACGTAGATCGCCAGTGATTTGATCTGCTCGTCGGACAGCATGTTGCCCCAGGTGGGCATTCCCTTTGCCGACACGCCGTTCAAGATAGTCAGGGCGACCGAATCGATTCGACCACCGTGCAGCCAGAAATTGTCCGTCAAGTTCGGCCCAATATTGCCCGCTCCACCAGCGGCATGGCAGGCGACGCATTTGTCGGTGAACAACCCCTTGCCCTCCGAGAGGCGTCCCTGCTCGGTGCGGAGCTTGGTGAGCTCCGCGTAGGTGAAGGGAGGCTTGAGGGCGCGGATGCTGTCCTGGCGAAATCTCATCGCCGCGATTTCATGTTCAAAGCGCTGCATGTCGCTTCGGGAATGGACCAGGAAATCGGTGTGGACCACCACCATGTAGGCGATGGCGAATACGGTACAGGCATACAGGATCGTCTTCCACCAACCGGGAAGGGGATTGTTGTCTTCCTGGATGCCGTCGTAGGGCTTGTCTTGGATCGGGAGCTTGTCGCTCATGGCGTACCTGCGTCGTCTTCAAAGGGGAGGTTGGAGGTTTCTTCGTAAGTCTTGCTGCTCCCCCGCCGGTAGATCCAGACCAAGGAAAGCAAAAATACCGAGACAAAGATCAAAAGCCCGATTTTGGGGAAAATCAACAGGTCAATTCCCGGCTGACTCATGGAACACTCACCTTGGTGTCGGTGCCCAAACGCTGGAGGTAGGCGATCAAGGCGGTGATTTCCTTGTCGGCCACCGTCAACGACACACCACCCTGTTCATTCAGCCGTTTAGCAATTTCCAAGGCCTGGCGGTCGCGATGCACCGAAGCGGAATCGATGTCTTCCTGCTGGTAAGGGACCCCGACCTTTTTCAGGGCCTGCAACTTGGCTGCGGTGTGCGAACCATCCAACTTGTTCTCCAAAAGCCAAGGGAAGATCGGCATGATGGATTTTGACGATATGTCGCGGGGATTTCGCATGTGGCGGTAGTGCCACAAATCCGGGTACTTGCTGCCGATTCTGGCGAGGTCGGGACCCGTGCGCTTGGAGCCCCACTGGAAAGGGTGATCGTAGACCGATTCGCCGGGACGGCTGGGAGCACCGTAGCGCAAGTACTCGTCCTTGAAAGGCCGGACCATCTGGGAGTGGCAGTTGTAGCAGCCTTCGCGTATGTAGAGGTCGCGACCTTCCAATTCCAACGGTGTGTAGGGTTTGACCGTCGCGATCAACGGCACATTGTCGCGGATGAACAAGGTTGGGACAATTTCGATCACGGAGCCCACGCCAATGGCGGCGAGCGACAGCACCGTGAGAACCACCGGCTTGGATTCCAGGACATGGTGGAGTCGGTCGATCAAGGTTCCGGAATCTGCGACAGATTCTGTCGCATGGGCGAGGTCATCCGTCAATTTCGAAGGCTTGAACCGAGCCGGGACCAATACGGTTTCGTCCTGTGGCGCAGGAGCCGACCGCATGGTCTTCCAAAAGTTGACAATGCCCAGAACGATGCCCGAGAAGTACAAGAGACCTCCGAGCAGTCGCATGTAGTAGTACGGCTCGATGGCGGCGACGGTCTCGACAAAATCCGGATAGAGGAGCTTGCCATCGGTGGTCACGGCCTGGAGCATCAAGGCTTGGGTGATGCCGGAAATCCACATCGAAACGATGTAGAAGACAATGCCAATCGTGGCGATCCAAAAATGGGTTGTGGCCCAGCTCACGGAGTGCAATTTGGTGCGATAGAGCTTGGGAACCATCCAGTACAGGCAGCCAAAGCTGATGAACCCCACCCAACCCAAAGCGCCGGAATGGACGTGTCCGATCGTCCAATCGGTGTAGTGCGAGATCGCGTTCACCGACTTGATCGCCATGAGCGGACCTTCGAAGGTGCTCATGCCGTAGAAGGTGACACCAGCCACCAGGAATTTGAGCACGGGGTCTTGGCGTACCCGGTCCCAGGCGCCGCGCAAGGTGAGCAAGCCGTTGATCATGCCGCCCCACGAGGGCATCCAGAGCACCACCGAAAACACCATTCCCAGGGACTGGGCCCACTGCGGAAGCGCTGTGTAATGCAGGTGGTGGGGGCCCGCCCAGATGTAAATGAAGATGAGGGACCAAAAGTGGACGATGGAGAGTCGGTAGCTGTAAACGGGTCGACCAACGGCCTTGGGGATGAAGTAATACATCATGCCAAGGAAAGGAGTGGTGAGCACAAAGGCCACCGCGTTGTGGCCGTACCACCACTGGATCAGGGCGTCTTGGGCACCCGAGTAAAGGGAGTAGGATTTGAGAAACGATACTGGGATTTCAGCAGAATTGACGATGTGGAGGGCGGCAACGGTCACAATCGAAGCCAGGTAGAACCAGATGGACACGTAGATGTGTTTTTCGCGACGGACCAAAAGCGTTCCAACGTAGTTGACGGCGAACACGACCCAGATCAAGGTGATCGCGATGTCGATGGGCCATTCCAGCTCGGCGTATTCCTTGGCGGTGGTGATTCCAAAGGGCAAGGTCAGGGCCGCCGAGACGATGATGGCCTGCCATCCCCAAAAATGGATCCAGGAGAGCACATCGCTGTATAGCCGGGCTTTGACCAGGCGCTGGGTGCTGTAATAGGCTGCCGTAAAGAAGGCGTTGCAGGCAAAGCCAAAAATCACCGCGTTGGTGTGCAGGGGACGCAACCGTCCAAAGGTGATTTCGGGAATCCCCAAATTCACCCGCCAATTGGCGAGTTCCGAGGCGATGATGATCCCGACAAGCATCCCCACAAATCCCCAGACCAAGGTGGCCCAAAGGAAATATCGGGTGACCTTGTCGTTGTAAGAGACCTTGTCGAGATGATTTTGCTGCGTTGGCTCGTGCAAGTTACCACTCCTATGCCGAGAGTTCTGAAGTTAGGGTCGAGTCTTACACGATCAGGAAAACAAAGCCTCGAATATTCCCTACACTCCAGTTTTTCTGGAGTGTAGCAACCTACCAACAATTTTTAGTGGATGTCAATGAGTATGATTCTCAAGTATCAGATCAGGTGATCGGAAATCCCCAAGGCCCATTTCTCGGCAACATCCCGCATGGAATACCCAGATCCATCGATCCGCAAGGAGGGCTGGATCAGATGCGCTCCTCGGCTTTCCAGCTCCCCTTCCAAAATGTCGACGGCTCGGCAAAATTGAGGATAATGGCGAGATCCAGGACCAAAAACTGCGGCGTGAACACCATCCAATTTCATCTCACCCAATTTGCTCAAAAACAATTGGAAATCGCGTTGGACCGTGCCATTTTCCCA
>CAIKAA010000182.1 GCA_903825275.1 uncultured Fibrobacterota bacterium
AAATGATTTCGGTTCCCAAGGTGGAATTCAATGGCGAAATGGCGTTGAACCACAGCTTATGCCTGGGTTGCAAAATTTCATGATGGGGCAGGTTGGATTCGGGCAATACGCTAAAAACCTTGGGCAAGATGTTCTTGTGGCGCATGGAACCCCGTATGAAAAGCCAAATGATGCGACATTTAGCCTTTTCCTTCACACGAATACGGAAGGGCCAGTTGCGACTTTGGCTGGAAATACGATGCCTTCTGATCCGAGCCAATTTGCAACAACAGCCCCAGGCCTTTACTCTGGGGCTCTAGCAAAATATCATGGTCATTCGGCGCTTACTCTTAATGACAGGGGTAACGTGCCCGTCGTTGGAACGAATCCAAATGAGGATTCTCCGAACTATGGGACTGGATTCGCAAGTGGTGTTTATTTTCATATTGGAAATACAGGGCGAGAAAGTCTTTGGACGGGCGATGGGCGTGCAATTTCCCAAGGATGCTTAACAGGTAGCCAAGGCGATCCAGGGGCATTTGACGATTTCATGGAAAATTTCCCAAGCGATTGGAAAGGGAGTATTTATGTTCAACGCGATTAACATCTTATCAATATTAGCGTCATCTGGATTCTTGGCAGTCAGGGTGTCAACGACAACGGGATGCATTGATTCGTTTTATGTGAAAAACGAATCTGGATGGATTCAGGATTGCGAGTTATCAGAAAAGCATCATCTCGGTTTTCGTGCAAAAAAACTTGGTTCTGAAGTTGGAATTGTCTTTTCTCTTGATTCACAGTTCCTGGAATTGCATGGACGTCGTGAGACTTACTTGCTTTCAAAGCATAAAGTATGTCTTGATGTTAAAAAGGCAATGGATTCTGTGCAATGCTTTGTGATTAGACGACGATTTGATAGTAGCGCTGCAACTAGCGCGGTGGGAAAGCCTTGAGTAATGTCGATGAAATGGCTAATTACAATCGTATTGCTGATGACCAAAGCATACTTGTTACGCATTTGATTGATCGTTATGGCGGAAGTGGGTACTCTAAATTTTTTGCTCCTACTGGTACTCCCGAGCCAATGCGTGCGTTGCCTCCTGGCGTCTCTCAGCAGCCCCTTCGTTTGTTTGAAGTCTTAAAGCCTTTTGAAGTACAGGAAAGTCGGATTGCCCCAGCCTTCGGCGAGGTTGGTGGAGGCCAGCAATATTTGCCTCCGGTAAGGCTTGATGTATTGCTTAACAGGGGAATTGTAGGAGAGGTTGGACCAACGCCATGAGTACTGTATTTAATGATGTCCCAAATTGGAAATTCGATGTCAATGAAGTTTCTGCGAATGTTTTTAAGGTGGAAGGAAGAGATACATCAGGTCGAAACGTGGAAATGGTTGGCCAGGATCCAGACATCTTGCTCGAAGATTGTCACCAGTATGCACGACAACAATTGGGTCTCACTCCAGTTGCAGACAAGTGAAAGTGACTTGTTATGGTGCCCTGCCCCCAATGACCTAATTCACCATGCCGCGTTGCTTCGCGGTCTTGGTGGAAATGGACCATTGGGGACACCCCATCATCACCTTGCTTTACATCCCAACTCTTCAGCGAAATCCACACCGGCCAAGGGGGCGTAACCCGCCAGGGCCAAGACCCCGCAGGAGGGCGATGCAACCAGTACACGACAGATCGCCCTCCGAGGAGGCTTGGTCCCGCTC
>CAIKAA010000183.1 GCA_903825275.1 uncultured Fibrobacterota bacterium
GGTTGGTTTCACCAAACGCGCAATTCGCTGAATACTTATCGCGGGAGCCATCGGGTGAAGGGAGAGAATTGCGAGAATCCTGCCCGATTTGACATATTCTGGTCTTTCATAATTCCGCTAGTCCAGATCATCTTGGCACCCGCTTGTACGAACAACTCAGAGACACGATACAAAATTCCATCTTCACAATTCTTGGAATACATCTTAAAAAGTGTTATGCCAGCCTGAAGTTTGTAGGTAGCCTCTATCCTCGTGTCAACCGGTAGGCCGTTGTCAGAAGAAGTCCACGGAATGGAATCCATCCTCCCGCGCTTCGCACACTTTTGGAACACATTGCCTCATGCAGGAGGAGGGCGGCTTGAAATGCCAAACTCCGCGAACACGAACGATCGCGTCCACCGGCCAATTGTTCGGCTTTGGCGATCCCGGCCCCCAGGGCCCGGCTCATTCCATCGCCGACAAGTGGAGGCCATACCTTTTGTCGGTCACCGATCCGGGTGTGACCAAATCGTTCTCGGAATTGAAATCCCGAAATTGCAGCATGCGGACGTATTTTGTCCGCCACGCCAGACAGGAAGGGGTGTGAATTTAGAATTTGCCGAGGGGATGCATGGTGATCCGAAACCAAACAGACCCCGATCCGACCATCTTCCACAGCCGAGATTCCACAGTAGCCGCCCATTACGGGCAGCATCCACAACAGACCAGGATCAAAGCCATCCCAAACGTCTTGGGTAGACAAATATCCCTTCCATCCACGCCAAGCCCTCTCCTTGGCGGGATGTGGTGTTCGGCCTCTGGCATCGATGAATACGCCATCCACTTTGTCAGATTCCGACCAGACTGAACCTTCTTGCAGGTCGCCACCCAAAACCCTGAATCGATCCGCCAAGGCGGCGTCCATTGCTCCACGACTCAATCCGTAAGCCGCTGGACGCAGAGCAAATTCGGTAACCCGCCCCGAACTGAATTCAAACCGGGCACGTCGAATTTCTAGGGGCTGCAAGGTGAGATGGCGAACGGCACCCAAAACTTTTAATCGAGCGAGGCCGGCTGGAGAGAGAAATTCACCGCATACTTTTCGCAGCGGGTATTGGTGCTGTTCGTGAACCACAACATCCCAACCGAGCTCCAACAACCGGATGCCGCAGGCGAGTCCTGCCGGACCGCCACCCGCGATCACCGCCCGGTCCATCAAGCCGCCAGCGGACGTGAAACCAAAATCTGTCGAAAGGGAAGGACCGAGCGTACCTCGGTTATTCCGGAATTGCTCGATGACGCGACCACCAATTCCTGGGCGCTGAAGGCTGCCTGGATGGAAAGGAGCCCATCGCTTTGGTTGATCCGAGAATAACCCAGCAAAGGCATGAACACCCGCGTTATGTAGTACGGGATCGCACCACGAACCAAATCGAGGTGGACCGATCCAAAACAGGAATGCAGGGATTGGAAGGCCAAACTTCGACGGATTTCGACTTCATCGAGATGGTGCAAAAGAAGATTGGAAAAGAAGAGGTCAGTGTCCATCCAATCGTAATAATTGGAACAATCGAAAAACTTCACTCCTGGACCTGCCACCTTGTCGGTGACGACCATCTCCACGTGCCACCCGAGCCGTTTTAGCTCCCGTCCAATCCAATCGCTCAAAGCGATTGAGCCAGCTCCAAGTTCAACCAGTCGAATGGTACGCCCGCTCGAAGGTGGCAGATTTTTTACAATCGCCTCCAACAGCGGTCTTGGTCGAAGAATACATCGGCGAAGTCGTTCCAGCCCGAACAGAGCTTGTTCGCGAAGAACCGGGGCCAGATCTGGACGATCCATCGCCTCGACGCCCACCTTCCGATCGCGGCTGTACCGCCAAGATCGCGGCATTGGAATTTCCAAATTCATACCGCCCCCAGCACCACGCAAGCATTGATGCCGCCGAATCCAAATGAATTCGACAAAACCCGTCGCACTTCCGCCTTCCGTGGATTGTTCGCGACGATGTCGAGATCACACTCGTCGTCCTTGTAAAATAGGTTCCTGCTGGGCGGAAGCTCCTTGCGGTGAAAGGTCTGGGCACACAGCGCAAGTTCCATCGCCCCAGCGGCACCCAGTGCGTGGGCATGGGAACTTTTGGTCGAACTCACGGCCGGTCGATGGTTCCCCATGGCGATTTGGATTGCTTTGGCTTCGCCAGCATCGTTTAGGGGCGTTGAAGATCCATGGGCACTGATGTATCCGATCTCGTCCGGCGAGCACTTGGCGTCTCTCATCGCAAGGTGCATGCATCGGCTCGATTGCAAGGCGTCGGGTCTTGGGCTGGTCATGGAATAGGCATCGTTGGTGGTTCCATATCCCAACACTTCGGCATAAATTGTCGCCCCGCGTTTTCGAGCCAAGTCAAGATCCTCCAACACCAGGATTCCAGCGCCTTCGGCCATGACGAATCCATCGCGCTTTTGGTCGAAGGGGCGGCTGGCGGTGGCGGGATCTTCGTTTCGCGTGGACATGGCGCGGATCAGAGAAAAGGCTCCGAAGGCCAATTGGGAGAGCGGGCACTCGACACCGCCGGCCAGGACGACGTCGGCATCTCCGCGAGCGATCAGTCGGGCGGCTTCACCAATCGCGATCGCGCCCGATGCGCAGGAATTCGCATTGGCCACATTTGGCCCGAAAGTTCCGAGCTCCATCGCGATGTTGCACGAGGATGCCCCGCCAAATACAGAAATGGCCAATGTCGGACGAACGGCCTTGATCCCATGGGCCAGGAAGGCCGTGTGCTGTTCTTCGGCAAAGGCAATTCCACCAAGCGCCGAGCCGATGTAGATGCCCACTCTTTCGCGGTCCACGCGATTTAGATCCAAACCGGAATCGATTAAAGCCATTCTTGCGGTCGCCAACGAGAACTGCGCGAACCGATCTAGCCGTTTCTCTTGTTTCTCGTCCATCCATTGTGACGGATTGAAATCTTGGATCTCGCCCGCAATCTTGCACGAAAATGGACCCGTATCGAACCGCGTGATCCTCACCACCCCAGGAGTTCCTTGGGTGCATCCATCCCAAAGTCCATCCTTGCCATGCCCGACGCAGGACAGCGCTCCAATTCCAGTGATGGCGACTCGATGAGTTGCGAATTTCAAGCGGGACCTCTTTCCAAATGTTGTTTTAATCCACTCAAGGTTTTATTGGCAATATTTTCAATAAACAACCGGCCGACCACCTGCCGTCTGAACCATTCGGTGACGAAATTTGACCGAAGCATCTCGTGCGTTATCGTCGCTTCCACAGAGCCGTCTTCTGTTGTTCGCAAGAGCCACCACACGTCCATTCCCTGTGTCCATGTGGAACGAGTGTGTCGATACCGGATACGGTAATTCTTCGGATCCAAAAACCTCTCTGCCTGCCAAGAACAGGGGAAACCATTGCGACTGGCAACCATTTTTACCAGGCAATGGTCACTCGACAGATCGCCATCCACCACCCGCACCAGGCTGTAGTGGGACAAAATTTTCGGCCATTCCAAAATATCAAGGGCAGCCCGGTAGACCTCTTCCATGTCTGCATGGATTCGGATCTGGTTCGTAGTTCTCATGGAATATGCATCCCCCGATAGGGTCGCCAAACCCGGTTTAGTAAAATCCATTGATTCGTCCCAACAATTTCTGTTACATCCGATTGGAGATTGCTGAATCTCATAACGCCTCCCGTCACTGGCTTCGTTGGGCGACTATCAGATCTTGTTGGTGACAGATTCTGGATAATGTCTTGCACCTCCAAAAAAAATCAAGCGCTAGGTTGAATCGCCAACGACACCCACTGGAGACCAGGATCCAGGTTCCCAAATTCCGCAGCCACTTGCCCAGCAAAACGGGAAACCGTTTGGTCATCTCTGGATGTTCTGCTTTCCGCTTCGGGGGTTTGCCAATAAGCTGATTGCCCCAGCTGGAATGTTAAATGACCTCGAATCGCAGTTGGGCAAAAAGCCACCCCGTTCACGATCGCTCCATCTCGGCAGAATATCCACCGCGGCGAGCCGCCCGGTTGCAACGGGCTCGGTGGACCAATGCACGTTGGGCTTCGGGCGCATTTGCGTCCTCGCCCTTCCAGATCTCCAAGGCGGGTTGCTGGATGGCGCGGGCGAACGAGAAGGCCAGCGCCAAGGGCTGCCGCAATTTGAAGATCGTGTTGATGGCAGATAGCCGGGCCGATGCGAGTTCTGCGGATTGGCCGCCCGACAGAAACGCGATCCCGGGCACGGCTGGGGGTACGGCGCGCAAAAGACAGGCTACCGTGGCGTCGGCGACCTTTTCCACAGTGGCCTGGTCGGGACAGGTCGATCCCGGAAGCACCATGTTCGGCTTCAAAATCATGCCCTCCAGCATCACGCGCTGGGTATGGAGTTGTGCGAAGACCGCACAAAGAAACTCCTCCGTCACCTGGCCGCAACGTTCCAAGGTGTGTGCTCCCTCCATAAGCACTTCCGGCTCCACAATCGGCACCAGACCAGCCTCTTGGCACAAGGCTGCATAGCGCGCCAGGGCATGCGCGTTGGCTTCCATGCAACCACGGCTGGGAAGTCCGTCACCGATCGCGAGCACCGCACGCCACTTGGCAAAACGCGCGCCCATCCCGGCGTATTCAGCTAGGCGTTCGCGCAATCCGTCCAAGCCTTCGGTGATTTTCTCTCCCGGGTGCCCCGCCATGTCCTTCGCGCCAAGATCGACCTTGATGCCGGGAACGATTCCCGCATCGAGGAGAATTTTGAGGAAGGGAACGCCTTCCAACGTCCGTTGACGGATCGTCTCGTCGTAGAGGATCGCACCGCTGATGCTATCGGCAAGACCAGGTGCGGTGACGATCAGCTCCCGGTAGGCTCGCCTCGCCTCCACCGTTTGGGGAATTCCAAGCCTGGCGAATCGTTGGTCGCAGGTCGGATTGCTTTCGTCCATGGCCAGTAGGCCCTTGTCCCCAACAAGGAGAGCTGCCGCTGTCTGGACAAGTTTTTGCTCGTCAACGAGACTATTTCTGCTGTCTTCCGGCTTGAATTGAATGGGCATATCAAGTTCCTTCTCTCTGCAATAATCTCCAACAACATCCAAAATTCGACCCGAACCGTTTTTTGCCGGGTGGCGACAAAGCGCTTCGGAACAAAAGTAGGGGAGTGATCGATCTGAACCAAGCATCGCGGCTTGGACGGCTCCTTCCGTCACAGATCCCTGTGAAACAGGGTACCGATATGCCTCTGCGCGGTCGACGCCCTGACAAATGACGCTCAAACTGCCGAAATCTCCAAACCTATTCCCGGTAGGAGAGTGGGGGATAGAACGCGACGATCGCCAGGAACAATGCCGCGAGATCAACGGATCAGTTTCTGGACAAAAGCGCCGTCGCCGGATCGAAGTCGGAGGATGGAAATCCCTTCCGACCGTCCTGCCCAATCGAATTCGACCCGATGGAGCCCCGTCGCGGGATCCGAAAAGCCGAGCTCGGCGAGCATGTGGCCGCCAAGGTCGTGGACGGGAAGTTCCGCAACTCCGTTCGAGGCCGTGTAGAACTCGAAAATCCCCTGGTTCGGCTCGCACCGGATGGATCGGATCTCGGATCCAAATCGGGCAACCCGCCCAGCACCGACACTCCGGTCTCGGACAACGAGCGTTGCCAGATTCCATCTCCGGCGGCATCGGCCCAGATTCTTTCATCCGCCACAAGGCGCTCCCCCTCAGAAAAATGACGCACAATAGATATTATGTTAACCTATGTGTCGCAGCAGGGCCCAATTCAACAAGCATCCCGCAAGTTCCTCTCAACCCATTGCTAGTTCAAGCAATTCTGCCCACATGGAATCGGTCAGCAAGCCGGGCTCATCGGAATCCGTCGTGTCGAGAGCCAATCCGATGTCGGACACCAGGCGATCCATGATTTCTTCGGCCTTGAATTTCTTGGCGCGCTGCACTGCCCCACCGCGCATCACCTTCAATTTTGCAGGATCCGAAAGCAGGTGCGAAATGATTGACGACAATTCATTGGTATTGGTCGCCAAAGACCCCGAGATTCCATGTTCTACCAAGTCGTGAGGACCCTTGCAATCGTAGGCGGCCACCGGGAGTCCGCAAGCCATGGCTTCCAAAACAACGCACCCGAAGGTGTCAAATCGGGAAGGAAAGACCAGAATGTCGGCGGCAGAATGGCATTTTGCCATCAACTTTTTGTCGACCCAGCCCATGAAAATGGCGTTGGGGACGAGTTTGCGAAGTTTTTCTTCGGCAGGACCTGTCCCGCAAAAGACAAGGTGAGTGGTTGGATGGACCAATCGCACCGTTTCCAAAATCTTTCCCAATTCCAACACGCCTTTTTCTTCGGACAATCGACCCGCGAACAGCAAAACGGGTTCGTTTGCTCCCACTCCCGGGAAGACGTCTTGGCGTTGGGCATTCTGCGGAGTGAAACTCTCCTCGGCCCAATGGGCAGTGGTGCGGATCCGGTCGGATGCCAGTCCGATATCGATGGATTGTAGCCATTTGGCGTGATCGCTATTGAGCACGAAGATTCCGTCGTGAGCCTTGTACCAAGTGCGCAACAAGCGGCGAAAACGGTCCAATGCGGCAGGCCCAAGTTCCAGACGACTTTTTCCAAATACAAGCCAATCGGTGTGCAGGATGAAATGGGCAGGGACTTGGAAGGCTTCTTTCAACAGGAGACCACACCAACCCATCGGTCCTTCGGTTGAGGACAGGATGCGGTCGTAGCCTCCGCGGAAGAACAGCTGATGCACTTCAACGGCGTCGGGAATACGAATCTGCTGACCAGAGTAAAAGGACAGTGAGAATTCGGCGATGGGACGAATCACGCGAAGGTGCGGACCTTCTTCCAGCGTCGAGGAACAGACCAAGATGTCGATGGGTAGATCGCGACGACGGATTTCTTCCAATGCAGACCGCAGGGCGTGGGAAATACCGTTATTGTCCCCCAAGGTGTCGGTTAACCAAAGGGCCCGGCGAGGGTGCGGGAAGTTTCCCATGGATTTCGCGAACTTTTCTGTAAAAGCCCGGTGGCTGTTGAGGACGCGGAAGGCTGCGAAAACAGCGCTCCCCAGGACGGCTCCTGAAAGGAGGGGGAAGGGAAGTCCATCGACGGCTTTTCCGAGATTGAATTTCGGATTTGACGGTTCCTGGTTTTGCGGACTGAAGAGTGAGCGCAGGTGAATGGGAATTTTGAAATGGGCCAAAAACTCGTTGCTAATTCCGAATTTTGAATTCGCTGGGATTTTTTTTGCCACCCGACCGGCGACCACCTCCATCAATTCACGGAAAACTGCCGGAATGGTCTTATGGATCGCCTCCCCTAGCGCTTGTGGGCTTTCGCGACGGGCGCGAGCCACTTTGGTCAAACGGGAGACCATGGGGCGAAAGGATTGGGTGGTGAACAAACGAGAAAGCCAGGACGGATTCTGTCCTTTAAAAGCCCGGTGAATCGTTTGGAGCAATTCCATCGTGGATTTGTGACGTCGCAGTTCGAATACGGCGTTCGCAACGCCTACTGCCAACAATTTGTCGGTGGAATCTCCCCGGTGAAGAAAAACCCGCAGGAATCCTGGATCTTCCATGTAGATCGTGAGCTGACAGGCGAATTCGACCAAGGCCGCGGCCAATTTCTCCTCATCGCACGAAGTCCCGTAGGGAGCCATGTTGCCAATCCGGAGGGCTTCGAGCGCCAGGTAGGAAGTCGATTGCCCTTCGGACAAGCGACGGCGCAAATCGGGGACTTGGAGAATCGTCCCGCAAGATCCTGCAAACATTCCAAAATGATCGTCGGATCCGCCAGTCAGGCGCTTGCGATTCGGATCCAGACAAAATCCGTCTATCGGCAATCCCGAACGTCGAGACATGGCGTGGATGGCCTCCTCATCCATGCCTTGGACCCAAGAAGACACCAGCATGTTCTGCCAGTCGTCGCGTTGACCGTTTACGCCTTCGAACCGTTCAAAAAGCAGTCCTAGGCGATCCATCATGGCAAGCGGTGGAGATCCACTCGGTGCATGAAAGTGCAGAGGATGGGCCAGCACGGTCGGGATCGCTTCTTGGGTGCAGTACTCGGCAAAGCGATAGATATCGCATCGCAGTTTGCCCAAGCGAACTTCTTGGGTGGGCGTGAACCCATAGGCCAATACGTGAAAGCTCGTGTTGGCGTCCGGCATCCGACAAGTCCACTCGGCAGCCGGCAGGATGTCGATCCCCTTGTCCAACAGGTCCCAGCAAGATCGCGCGTTGTTGTGGTTGGTTATGGTTAAGGCATCCACCTTGTTTTGGTGCAAGGTATCCAACAGATCTTGGGTGGGAAGCCAAGTTTCGCGCACCCCCAAGATCCGCCCCATCAGTTCATCGGAGACATCGGAATTTAGGTCATGACAATGGAGATCGATCCGGAGCTGCTCGTGTTTGGGGATCTTGGATTGGGTCCCCTGGAATAATTTCGCTAATGCTTCAGCTAGGTTGGCTCGGAACAACTCACTCGATTGATTCATGGAAACCAGTTTTCATAAAAGCTGTACAAACGTCGAATCAGAAAATTTTTGGATTCAAAATCACTTGCGTCATCCAACAATGTACAAGGCAAGGTTTGCCAACTTGCGCATTCGAGTGGATGGATCAAAAAAAACGGGATTATCCCGAAAACCCAAAAACTTTATCAAGCTGGTTTTCAACTTTGATTGAATCCTGGGGAAATATTGGGGAACCTTTCCCCAGGCACCATTTTCCCCAACGAGTCCTCCTCCCCCAAGGGGTTGGAGGGCGCCACAATCCTTGCGAACTCAGGGAGCTGGCGAAACCTCCAAAACCGTGAAGGTTCCTGGTAGAACCGGAGGTCGGGGTTTTGGTTTCTCGACAGTGGCGGCCGGGAACGGACCATAGTCGGCGGTTGGCAAGTACAAATGGTGCGTTTTCGAATCGAGCGCGAGCGTTCTTGCCCCCTTCTTGGTGGTCACGGTTTCCAGGACGCTGAACTGGACACCTTCTTCCTGAATCACCGTCAAGGTGCCATCGCCGCCCGAGGCGTAGGCGCGCTTCAATCCAGCATCGAACGCGACACCATCGATGCGGTCTCCAATGGGCAAGTGGGTCACGACTTTTCCCGAGACCGCGTCAAGAACAATCATCATGCGGTTGGAGCATCCGGCGAACAGCCTGTTGGTGAGGGGATCCAAAGCCAATCCGGTCGGCTCTTGGCCCGGAGCCAGCGACCAAGTCGAATTCACTTTAAGGGTTTTGGTGTTGATCGACACGACTTGGGACTTGTTTTCGATGGCCACATACAGAGTCCCCTTGCCATCGACAGCCATCAGTTCGGGGTTGCCAGCAAGGCTCATGGTCCCGACAATTTTTGACGTTGCCACGTCGATCGCGGACAAGGAGTTGGCGTCGGCCAATCCGACGAAAACCCTTCGGGAGGCCGCATCGTAGGTGATCGCATCGGGCTTGGCTCCGCCTGCAGGGACACGCGCCAGAGTGGCAAAGGACTTTAGATCAAAAATCACCACCGAGGAATCTTTTCCACTGGTCGCGAAGCCTTTTTGGACTTCATTCACCACCGCGACGCCATGGGCTCCGTCGATCCCCAAAATGGTTCCCAACAGTTTTCCACTTTTGGCTTCGACGGCTTGGACGCGATCTCCGTGCGACAGGTAGATGGTTCCGGTTGAATCGTCGGTCGAAAGCAGGTCCCAGCCCAAATCGCCTTCGACATGGATTTTGTTCTCGACGGCATAGACGGATGTCTTCGCGCCAAGTGTGGGGATCGCGCCCAGCAACAGGCAACACATCGAGACCGGCAAACTTGTTTGTTTCATGAAGACTCCATAGGTGGATTTGGTAGAAGAAAGGTTTCAGCAACGGCTTTGGTGCTTTTGTGGAAATTTCCTCCGCCCAAGAAGCTACAAGCATGGAGATCGAGAAAGGGGGATTCATTTGTCATCCTTGTTTCACTCGGGTTAAGTGATTGATTCGCGAAATCTGTAGATCGAAATTTCTTTTCCTGTCTGGCATTCTGGAACCCTCAATCTTCCTACCCTTATCCCAAGCGAATTGAAGTGCCGTTGAATTTCCAACGACGAAGGTGCAGAGGCTGAATCGTGACAAATGTTCAAACCGAAAAAATGATCGCCAAGGTGCCGGCGGCAACCTTGATCTTCTGGATCATCAAAGTCGCTGCCACGACTTTGGGCGAGACCGGAGGGGACGCCGTCTCGATGTCCATGAATCTAGGCTATCTGGTGGGAACAGGGATTTTCGCGGCGATATTCTTGGGTTTCGTGCTCCTCCAAGTCTTTGCCAAGAAATTCCACCCCATCCTATACTGGCTGACCATCATCGCGACGACCACGGTGGGCACCACCCTGGCCGATTTCGCGGACCGTTCCCTAAACATCGGGTATGCGGGTGGAACAACCATTTTGGCCCTCTTGTTGCTTGGATCCTTGGTGACTTGGTA
>CAIKAA010000184.1 GCA_903825275.1 uncultured Fibrobacterota bacterium
GAGCGGCCAAGCTCGACGCTGTCGACGCCTTGCGCTACGAGTAGCTTTGGCCGCCTTTGGAGATGTGGAAGCTGTCGGCTTGTTCCTCGAAGGAGCCAGGGAGCTTTGAGGGGTGGCTCAGGACCCGGCGGGCCGTCCCCGCTTTTTCTTGGCAGGAACGCTTTTGGACGTCTCGACTTCGGCACTGTGACCCACAAACACGTCCAGCGTTGTTTTCTCCAAAAAGGCCAGGTATTGTTGGTCAATCTTGGCCAAAGAGTCGTGCAGGGGGCAATGCGGCTTTCCGGTCCCGCGGCATCCCGGGCCGTAGGCGCAGCGCTCGGAGGCCTCGACCTTTTGGAAGACGCTGACGATTTCTGACAAGCGAATTTCCTTGGGGGGGCGGCCTAATGCATATCCTCCATGGGGTCCAGGTGTCCCATTAACTAAGTCGACTTGTGATAGCTGGACCAAAATGCGAGCGGCCAAGGGTTTGGAGATCCCGCGAATTTTAGCAGCATCTTGGGATGTGGTGCGAATTTTTTCTTTCCACCGTTCCGCCAGGAGAGCGGCGATGGCAATGGCGTTGCTGGAAGTGCGACCGTAACTTGACATGATTGACTAAATCTAGATCTTTTAACCGGACAAAGGAAAGTGATTATTTGATTATTTAATCTTTAGTTTTCCGCCTGCCTTTAGGAGGCGGAGACCAGCAGCGACCCCAGCAAGATGAGCACGGCCCCGCCCACCAAGGGAAGCGGATTGGCTTGCCTCCATTCCGAAAACACCACCAGCCCCAGCAAAACCGTGATAAGGGTATTGGTGTTGTAAATCGGATTGAGTTTGGAGATGGGCACGTTCCACTTCACCAACGCAAACGAGACCAACCCGGTGCCGATCGCCCAGGCAAGTCCGGCACCAAGCCCCCAAGTGGCGGAACGCCAAGTGATCTCGGCGGGCAACACGGCCCAAAATCCCGCCCCGGCCAAGGCGCAGGCGGCGCCGACCAAGACCAACAAAGGGCCCGCTCCCAATCCAGCTTGGGAGGCGAATTTGGTGCCAATGGCAAAGATGGAATAGGCCACTGCGGGGACCAAGCCCCCGACAATGATTCCAATGGTTTGAGGGGAGAGGCTCATGCATTTCCTTCCAGAGGATCTCTGGGATAGTGTGATGTGGCTTGGAAAAGATCGAAGCGAGTTCCCAAGCCGGTGACCGAATGATGCCATAGGGAGCCATCGAGGACAAGGAGCCTTCTTCCAAAAGCACGAAGGCGTTTGGCGAAACCAGAAGGCTCTCTCAAGAAGGCGACGTCCGGGGAGTCGGATTGGCTCAAGGGCACAACTCCGGCCGTCACAGTTGGCCAAAGGGGGCCTTCGAGGGGCCGTCCAACAATTCCAAAAGGCGTGCGCTGCACCGCTCGACCGACAGGGAGGCGTACAGTTTCTGAAAATCTTCGGGCTTCCAGCGAGGTGGCGCAGAAAGAATTCGTTCGATGGCTTGGGCCAAAGCCTGGGCATCGCCCGAGGGAAACACATCGCCGCAGCCATGGGTTTCCTGGAAATCCTTGAAGAAGGGAATGTCCGAAGCAAGGTAAGGAATGCCGTGGGCCAAAGCTTCGGTTTGGGCGCAACTTTGCGAGATCCACCGGTAAGGGAATAACGCCAAATGCATGCGCCCAAAAGCCTCGACCTTCCCGTCGTCGGGCATGTAGCCACAAAATCGGATCCAGTCTTGGTAGGCTGGCTTGACGCGTTGCTTCAACTGCTCGACAAAGTTCTCTTGGCCAACTCCCGGTGCCCCCCAAATTTCGACCACGGGAAAGGATCCAGGGGGGCGGGATTGGATCGCGTCCACCACCAAGTCATGCCCCTTTTTGCTGCCGATTTGGCCAAAAATCCCCAAGGTGCTTGGGTTGTGGGTCACCTCTCGATCGGGCATGGAGAGGATGGGGTGGGGAAGGATTTCGGTAGCGGGAGCGCCCAGGGCTGCCAATTCCGCCGCGTACAACTTGGTGTGGACCACAAAGGCGCTGGCGCGTCGGACGATCGATTTTTCCCAGGCCAAATAGGCCTTTTTCGCCAACGGAAATCGGTTCAAGTGCCGCGCATAGGTGTCGGGGGTTTCATGGGAAACCACCACAGTGCGGATCCCGCGATGGGCCATCCGTTTTAAGAACCAGGGCAGAAGAGGTCCGGAACCCGTGGGCGTGTGCTGGATCAGGATCGAGCTTGGACGGATTTTGTCGACCTGGCGAAGGAACCAGATCCACTTCAAAAAGGTGTGCTTTTCCTGCCAAAAGACCATGCGCAGCGTTTCTACGCGGCGCCCCTGCCGTTCGATGGCTTCCTTGTACTTGCCGGTGTACCAAGCCACCCCATTGTTACGCGTTGGCCAAGGGCTGATGAGAAGGATCGGTTGGTTTTGGTCCACGGGTTCCAAGGTAGATGACATCTAGGCTCTTTTCACCCCGTCAACGCCTCTCCCAGCTTGTCGTCGGCAAACCACATTTCAAGGCGTTCGGATTCGGTGGGGGTTAACGGAAGCTCTCTTGCGAGGATTTGGTCGATCCCGTCGCGCCAGCGTTCCAAGAGCCCGAGGTGTTCTTTCAGCAATCCCGATCGGCCCAAGGCACCTCCCGATTGGGAGCTTCCCTCCAAATCGCCGGCCCCGCGTTCTTCCAGGTCGATTTCCGCGATCTCGAAACCGTCTTCGGTTTGGGCAAAGCGCTGGAGGCGCTCCACCTTGTCTTCGTCGCCGGGAATCAAAAAGCACCAGCCTTGGCCGCCGCCGCGACCCACGCGGCCGCGCAATTGGTGCAACTGGGCCAACCCGAAAAATTCTGGATGCTCGATGACCATCAAGTCGCAATCGGGAATGTCGACCCCGACTTCGACGACCGTGGTGCAGACCAAGGCGCGGATCCGTCCCTGGCGCAGTCCGTCGATGGCCTCGTTTTGTTCCGGGCCGTCCATGCGACCGTGCAGCACGCCCACCGCGTCTTCGCCCAGCAGCTTTTGCAGCCTTTCGGAAGCCGAGATGATCGAGGCGCCTTCTTCGCTTTCGTCGACTCGCGGCACCACCCAGAACAATTTCTGTCCTTCCCCCAAACCCTTGCGGATCCAGGAGAGCATTTCGGGCACCTTGGCGGGTGGCACCACACGGCTGCGCACCGTTTTGCGGTTTCCCGGCATTCCGCGCACCTCGGTGACGTCCATGTCGCCATGCGCGCCCAGCAAAAGCGATCGCGGAATCGGGGTGGCGCTGGCGGCGATCACATGGGGAAACTTCCCCTTGGCGACCAATTTCTGTCGTTGGCCAACCCCAAAGCGGTGTTGCTCGTCGAACACCACCAAGGCCAGATCGCGAAAGAGAACGTCGTCGGAAAAAAGGGCGTGGGTCCCCACCGCCACGGCGGCGCGGCCATTGGCCAAGCGGTCCAGGGCGCGCACGCGCTCTTCGCGAGTTTGGCCAGCGGCGAAATAGAGGACCGGGATGTCGTGGGGAGTGAGCCACTTGCGGAAGGTTTCCAGGTGTTGGCGGGCCAGCACCTCGGTGGGGGCGAGCACGGCGGCTTGGGCACCGGCTTCCAGCACCGGACAAGCGGCCAAGAGACAGACCAAAGTTTTGCCCGAGCCCACATCGCCTTGCAACAAAATGTGGGTCTGGTCGCCGGTCGAGAAGCGCCCTTCCAACAAGTTCACCGCTTCGGCTTGGCTTGGGTGCAAGGTGAAGGGAAGAGCTTGCTCGATGGCGGGACGCAATTTGGTGGACTGAAGAAACGTCCGCCCGCGTCCGATCAGGTCGCGTTTGCGGCGGCGCAAGCGCGCCAAGGTGGGAAACCAAAGCAGGGCCTGCTCGTGGAGCAAATAGGTTTGGCTTTGGGCGATCGAATCGGCCTTGTGGATACGGATCAACCGCTCGGGGCGCGGCGTGGTGGTGGCTCCGCGCAGGCAGTCGGGAAGGATTTCGTCGATCTTGATCGTGCCCAAGGCACCCAGGATCATTTGTTGCAGCGAGCGGTGGTCGATCTTGGCGTCGCGCAGACCTTGGGACAAGGGGTAGATGGGAAAGATGGAACCCTTGGCTTCTTCCCCTTCGACCAACACCTCGTACTCGGGGTGCACCATCTGCAAGCCGCGAAACCGGGTGATGTTCCCGAACACCAAAAGTCGCATGCCTGTTTGGAGGCGATTGGCGATCCAGCGGGCTCCGCCAAACCAAATCAGTTCGATGTTCCCCGTCGCGTCGCGGGCCTGGACCACCAATCGGTCGCGGTTGCCGTGGGCCAATTTCACCGAAGCCAGCGTCACATCCAACAGCGCGTCGTCGCCTTCCTGGACCGCGGCGATCTGTTTCACCTGGGTCCGGTCGACATAGCGTCGCGGCAAGTGCTGCACCAATTCCAACGGTGTGTGGATCCCGAATTCTTCCAGCGCCTTGCGCCTTTTGGGAGTCATCCCCGGGATTACCTCCAAGGCGTTCTTGACGGATTTTGTCGACGGCTTTTTGGTTTCTGGTGCCGGTTTCTGTCCAGGTTTTTTGGGCTCTGTCATCGGGGGATCAGGTCAATCTCCGCCGCCCTTGGCACCAAAGGTGCCCTGCCGGTTTTGGAGTCCCGCAGCAGTCGAGACGCTCCAATGGGGCTTCTCAGGACGAGCGGAGAAACGCAACCCTGCGGAGATTTCCTACGGCCTTTTCCGAGTACCCCCAACATGCCCGAAAAAAGGCGTGATGGATTCACGGAACGACCTCGGCTTCCACGGTTCCCACGCCGTCGGCGGTCAGGCCGAGGTTGTCGGCGGCGGCGCGCGATAGGTCCAAAATCCGTCCGTCCTTGTGGGGGCCGCGATCGTTGACGCGCACCACGGTCGTCGTCGACTTCTTCAGGTAGGTCACCTTGAGCTTGGTCCCGAACGGGAGCGTGCGGTGGGCGCAGGTCGAGGCATCGGGATCGAACAATTCGCCGCTGGACGTGGAGTGCCCGTTGAGCTCCTTGCCGTAGAAGCTCGCTTGGCCACGGATTTTGGTGCCAAGGGTCGCCACCGAATCGGTGACGTCCACAGCGGGTTCGGCGGGAGCTGCCACGTTGTCGGAGGAGGGACGTTTGGACTTCGATCCCGGTGGATTCTTCCAGGTGCCGGTCTTGCGATCGTAGCCGGTTCGAACAGGCAGCGAGGTGGCGCAACCGCTCAGGAACCAGGCAATTCCCAATAGGATCAGAAGCGAGGCGGAAGGGTTGGATTTCAATTGAAGTCATCCGGTTGAAGGAATTGTTCCTCGGGAGGAGGAGGAATTGCCTCGGGTTCATCGGATTGAAGAGCGGGAGTTTTGGGAGAGCGTGGCCCAAATTTCTTCAAGCCTTCGATCTGCTCCGCGCCTTCTTCGAAATCCTCGTCACTGTCGTGTTTGAGGACCACCCCTTCCAAGAAGTCGTGGGGCTGTCCCTTCAAGATCGCGTCGGCTTTGCGCGCCCAGGCCGTGCCCGGTAGGCTATCCACGACTTGGCGGTAGGCCGGGGAGGCTTTGGCGGAATCGTGGCGAAGGTTGTCGTGGATCCAGGCGATCGCATAGCGGGCCCGGCGCCCAGCTTGGGTTTCGGGGAATTTGGGGATCAATCCTTTGAACTCGCTGACTGCCGCTTCGGGGTTGGAATCGTCCATCCAACGCATTTCTGCCTTGCGGTACAGGGACTCGGCGGAATCGTCGCGGGTCACGGTGGTGACTTCCACTCCGGCATTGAGTTGGGCCGTCTTGGCAAAAATGGTCCCCGGCCAAGCGTGAACCACTTGGAGCCAGGTCGATGGGTCGAAGGCCGCCGTGTCGCCCCGTTCGTCGTCGGTGATCCAGGCCAAGGCGTAGCTCGCGCGGGCTTTTTGGACCGGCTTGGAGTTGGTGTCGGACAAAATGCGGCGGTAGGCGACGCGGGCGCTGTCGCGTCCGTTCAACCGCAAGAGGTACAGTTCGGCCATGTCGAAGTTCCAACTGACCCATGCCGAGTCCTTCAACTTTTGTTCGCGCAAACGGGCCAGATCCGAAAGCGCCGATGCCAATTCGCGGGCGCGATTCCCCCAGAAGGTATTGCCACCGGCCCTGGCGCCGATCTGGTAAACCCGCAAGGCTTCCCGATCGTCGATCCGACGCAAGCGCGCGTCGTTGCCCAACATCACCAAGCCTTCGGCGACCTTGTCGGGTGGATCCAGAAGTTTTTCCAATCGAGTCAGGTCATTGATGCCATCGGCGTGCCAGCCGTGGGCGAATTCGATTCTACCCAATTCCACCAAAATGTCGGGGATCGAGCGGGAATAGCGACCGTCACCCGTCAAGAGTCGCAACTCGGAAATGGCCTCC
>CAIKAA010000185.1 GCA_903825275.1 uncultured Fibrobacterota bacterium
GCCCAGTGGGTCGATTCCATCTGGCTGTTCCGGTCCGGAATTCGTCGCACCTTCGATTCTACGGGTGCTTTGGCAAGCTTCACGGCCTTTGACTCGATCCGCATCCGGATCCCCGAGGCTATGCCTCAGGATTTGATCACCAAAAAGACCTTCCCGGACGAGATGACGTATCCCGAAATCATGGAAAAGATCCAAGCCCTTCGTCATGCCGGAGAGCCCGTGACCGCCTGGGAAGCCGAGGCCGAGTTCAAACGCAGCAGCCCTTGGGTTACGGCCATTGTGTCCTTGATTGGCACGGCCCTGGCAGCTTTGGTTGGACGGCGCGGCCAAGCCTTGGCGTTTGGGATTGGAATCTTTCTGGCCTTTAGCTTCTACGTGTCGGTTCGGGCTGGACTGGCCTTGGGGCATGCCGGAGATCTGACGGCGATGCAGGCCGCTTGGTCGCCCCACATTTTCTTCTTCAGCCTGGGAGCGATCTTTCTTTGGCGCGCGTCTCGGACTTAACGCCGCTTCGCTATTCGACGGTCATTGCGACCATCGGCTTGGTTGGATTGGGCCTCGCGTTTTGGCAACCGTTGACCGGCGTGGTTTGGGTTTTGATTTCGAGTTCCATTGCCGGATTCCGCCACCGAAAGCTGTTGAAGTTGCGCCGTCGCCGAAAACCTCCCGCTGAATCGCGGCCGGTGCACAAAGAGGAGCCGGCCCCTCCGCAACGGCGGTTCGACACCACCCAAATTCACCACACTCCCTTGCGTGGACCTGTGCTCGCCACCGAGAACGAACCCATCGATTGGCGCGGTATGAGGCGTCAACAAGAGACCGAAACGGGCAAGGCCCTTGGGGGAATGCTCGACTTTGCCCGAAGGGCCATCGGGTGTCGCACCGTCGCCCTCTTCCTTCCCTCGGGGGATGGAACCGTCATGTTGCGGGCTTGTTCCTCGGACCGCGAGGGAATTCAGCCGGGAACCAAACTGGCCCCAGGCGAAGGGCTTTTGGGCAGTCTCCTGAAACCGGAAGCTCCCCCATCCCTTCTGGAGCTAAGCGTCCCCCCAAGCTCCAGCGATCTGGGCATTTACGACCCTACGACAGGGCCCAAAAGTTTGGCGGCTATACGGGTGATGATCACCGGAAAGCCCGCCTTGGCGATGGCTGATAGCGATACCCCGTTGGACCGAGGCGTACTTGGGGAACTCACCGAATTGTCTTCCGCCGCAGACCTGTTGTTGTCGAGAACTCGCGAGTTGCGGCTCGAAATGCGGGGACGTGAGGTTTGGCAACGACTCGGCCAATTTGAACGAACTATGGGTTCGGTGGTCAAGGAAGAATTAGCCCACGAGGAATTGCGCCATTTCTTGTTGCAGTTCGCCGCTGCCGAAGCCGTATTCTTCATCCTTCCTGAACCAGGAATTGTTACCGGTCGATCGTCGGAGCGCTGGTACGGACGGGTGGTTTGGACCTTGGGGTCCGACTGCGATGTCGCTCGCGAATTCAAGGTCGAGGTCCCTGGGCGCGGCATTTGCGCGGGGGCGATGGCGCGAGGAGAATTTCTCCAGCGTCGACTCGCTCCCCGAGATCCTGTACCGCTTTTGGGACATGGCGAGCCGGTGTTGCCGTTGGACGCGGGTGGAGATGTGCTTAGCGCCCCGGTATCCTTGGGAGTAGAGGGGCGCCCCGGCATGTTGGTCTGCTTCCGGTCACGGGAACCGTTTGCCCTCGTGGAGCGGGAAATCATCCAAACGGCTCTTTCCTCGTTTGGGCAGGCGCTGACACGGCTGCGTGGCGCCACGGAGCTGGAAAAATTGGCCACTCGCGATGGTCTGACGGGACTCTTGAACCACCGCACGTTCCAATCCTCGTTCCGTCGAGAATTGCTCAAGGCCCGTCGAACCCAAGCCAAGCTGGCGCTGATCTTGACCGATGTCGATTTTTTCAAAAAAGTGAACGACCAGCACGGTCATCCCGCTGGCGACGCAGTCCTTCGGGGAGTAGCACAGCTGATCCAAAGCCAGTTGCGCGAAGAGGTCGACATCGTGGCTCGCTACGGTGGGGAAGAGTTTGTGTGCGTGTTGGTTGGTACCACCGAACAAGGCGCCCTGGAAACCGCCGAGCGCATCCGCAAGGCCGTGGAGGACGGAGCGACCGACATTGGTGAACCCGAACCCCGTAAGGTCACGATTTCCTTGGGAATATCGGTATTTCCGGATGATGGAGGGATGGCGGAAGAACTGATCGAACGGACCGACCAGGCTCTCTATCGCGCCAAACACGCGGGCCGAAATCGGGTGGAGCGCGCCCTTTCACCGGGAAGAACACCGGTTTCGTGATGACAGAAAATGCCAAGGATCTTCACTTCATTGAGATCGCACTCAACTTGGCTCGAGAAGCCTACGAAGCGGGCGAAGTGCCGATCGGAGCCTTGGTCGTCAGGAAGGGCGAGATTCTCGCTGGCTCCAGAAACGAGATCGAAGCATCCCAGGACTGTACCGCCCATGCCGAAATCCTCTCGATCCGAAAAGCCAGCGAGCTTTTGCATTCGTGGCGATTGGACGATTGTGAACTTTATGCCACCCTCGAACCCTGCCCCATGTGCACCGGAGCGATATTGAATAGTCGGATTGTCCGAGTGGTTTATGGTGCTCGCGATCGACGCCTGGGTGCCTGCCATACCCACTGGGCCTTGCTCGATCAAAATCCGATCGGGCGCAAGATCGAGGTGATCGACGGCGTGCGAGCATCCGAGTGCGGCGAATTGCTCAAATCCTTTTTTTTGGATCTGCGCGAAGGCCGTCGCCAAACCTCCAAAGTACGCCGAGCACTAGGCGTCCCACCGGAAAAAGTCTAAACTCCAAAGATGGAAAAATTAGGCAGGACTCTGCTCAAGGGATTGGCCATCTTCCTTCCCGCGGCCATCACGGCTTGGATCTTTTGGCGAGTGTTTTTGATCCTGGACCGAATTTTGCCGTTTCACACCCCGGGATTCGGCCTGATGGTGTTGGTGGGGGTGATTTTGCTCCTGGGAGTGTTGGCCGACAATTGGTTTGCCGCCCCGCTCTTGCGTCGATTCGAACAGTTGCTGGAACGTCTTCCTGTCGTTCGCCTCCTTTACAAGAGCCTGCAGGAAATGACACAGGCCTTGATCGGTGAGCGCAAACCTTTCCAACACCCGGTTTTGATCCGGCCTTGGCCAGGGTCGGAAGCCCGCCTTCTAGGATTTTTAACGCGACACGATTTGGCCGAACTGGGGCGTCCCGGATGGGTGTCCGTCTATGTACCCAACGCCTACGCCATCGCGGGACAAACCTTCATCGTCCCTTCCGATCTGGTCGAACCCCTCGAGATCGAATCCTCCCAAGCCATGACTTTTGCGGTTTCCGCCGGGGTGACGGGAGCCAAGGAAGCCAATTGAATCTGGTCTTTCCCCTCCAAGAAAGCCTTGCCTTCGAAGATCGCTCCCTTTGGGAGGCGGTCGTGAGTTTGGGTGGCAAAGTGGTTCTTCTGGGAGATGGCGATCCTCATCACGTTTTCGAGAGCAACCCGATTCGGTTTGCGTCGATGCCAAATTCTGTCAACGCCTTGCAGCGCTTGTTGGAAGCCGAAGGAATGCCCCTCGACGAAACCGTCTTTGTGGCGTCAAACCCGTCGCAGGCAATGTTGGCAAGATCCGCGCGGCTCAAGATCGGCGGGATCGGAAATCGCGTGTTGGATCTGATTCCCGATGAACATTGGGCCGATGTCGAATCCGCGATCCAGTGGTTTGGAAGGCACTCGCAGCTTTCCAAACGCGCTTGGCCAATCGCCACCGTGGGAGGATTGGTGTTTGCTCCCGACCAAACCGCCTTGTTTGTCCGGACTGCCAAATGGAGCGGCACTTGGGGAGTTCCCGGCGGAAAGATCGATTATGGCGAAACCCATTTGGCGGCATTTGCGCGAGAAATCCAGGAAGAAACGGGATTGGTCGTCGAAGAGCCCGAACTCATCCTGGTCCAAGACGCCATCGAGGAGCCGGAGTTTTTCCGCCCTCGACATTTTTTGTTGTTGAATTTTACCGCGAAGTGCCAAACGAAGGAGATTCGTTTGAACCACGAATCTTTGGAAGCTGGCTGGTTTCCCCTTCAAAACTCCCTGGAACTCGTGCTCAACCGACCCACCCGAATTCTAGTCGAGCATTTGCTGCGCCGTTGATTCTGAGTTCCAGTGGCACGAAAAAGGCGAGACCAGGGGGCTCGCCTCAAACAGGTCAGATTTTGTCACGCACTCATTTCGCCAAGTGGTGCCAGCCC
>CAIKAA010000186.1 GCA_903825275.1 uncultured Fibrobacterota bacterium
CGCGATTCAGGACGGGCAGGTTCGGATCCATGTCATTCTCCTCCAGAAAGCAATGTTTCGGCGATCCCCAGGCTGTTTTTGACTTTGACGAGGAGCGCTTCCACTCGGTCCAGCGTCAATCCGATGGCTTCCCAGGTGTCCCCTCCCACGCAATTCCCTCTGAATCCCCCTCGTTATTCCCACGATAAACACTCTGTCGGGAGACTGGTCAGGTCATAGACCTCGGGACTGGTAGCGGTGTTTTGCGGAGGAGGGGAAAAATCCGGGTTTCGAGATTGTGTTTCAGGATAGCACTTTTGGTGCCCTACACACCATCGACACTCTCTCTACGCCCGGAGCGTTCAACATAGCTTCTCAGTCCCCCCTTCCGTCCCTTGTGATCGACCCAGCCACCCTTCGACTGTCAGCGTTGTTCCCGGCTGCTACTTCACCCACCTACATGCACACGGTACCTACCCCCGCAAGGGAACCCACCAGGACGGTGAGCCGTTTGATGTGCAACGCTGGCTGTGCCAAAATCCGGACTGTGGCTGCACGTTTGGAGTTTTACCCGCCAACATTTTGCCGATCTGTCGTACACCGCACTCGTTGGTCCAGGAGGTTGCCGACCGCTGTGAACAGGGCCAGACCTTGCCAGCGATCCGCCGCGCCACAGGGCTTAGTGTCGGCATTCTCAAACGTCTTGTGCCTTGGATCCTCACCACCTCCTTGGTGCTTGTTTCCTTAGCTAGGTCGACGGGAATTTTGGACGACCAGCTCGATCCGATCTCGGTTGTCGACTGTCTGCGACTCACACGGTTTTGGAGCCGCTGGGAAGAATTCTGTTACCTGTTTTCGCGGACTCGATACCCTAGGCGCTGGCCTCCAGATCCTCGAAATTTGCATCCCACAATATTTGTCATGCCCTGATTCAAGAAATCGTCCTCATCCTTGTCATGGCCCTTTTTTGGGGTCGATTGCCAGATCGAACAAGGAGACAGGAAATGTCCATCGCACCTCACCCGGCGACATCCGCCACCGGGACGCAACCCTCACGGCCTCGACCACCGTCGACGGGCCAGTCCTCTCCGATTGCCTTGTGGCGCTATGGCGTCATCAGCCCCATGCTGCATTCCTGTCCAGAAGAGCCCACGAGTCTTTTGGCAAGGCTGAGGCAGGCTGCCACGGTCGTTTGGACCGATCCGTCTGGACAACAACGCACGATTCCCGCCGAGACCATGCGCAGCTGGATCTACCAATTCCGCAAAGGAGGAATCGGCGCACTAGCCGACCAGCCCCGCATCGATAAGGGCCAAACGCAAGTGGCCCAAAAACTACTGGACAGCTTGGCGGCTCTGCGCGAAAAGAAACCCACCTTGACGACCAAGCGATTGCTCTCCATGGCCTTCGAGCAGGAATTGTGGAACGGCGTTTGTCCCTCACGGTCGGCGATCTACCGAGCCGTGGCAGCACGAGGGCTACAAAGACGAAAAGCGGACCACCAAACTCCTCACGCCGCCAAGGCATTTGCCTACAGCGAATTCGGGCAGATGTGGACGGCCGATTTCCTCCACGGACCCAGGGTGCGTATCGGAAACTCACTCCAAAAGCTCTACCTCTTGGCCATCATCGACGACGCCTCGCGCTACATCGTGCATGCATCGTTTTACATCACCGAAGGCGTTGAGGCCTTGATTCACGGACTGTCCATCGCCATCAAGCGGTTTGGGATCCCGCAGCGATTCTACACCGACAACGGATCGGCCTTTCGGTCCTTGCACCTGCAAAGGATCAGTGC
>CAIKAA010000187.1 GCA_903825275.1 uncultured Fibrobacterota bacterium
AATACATCGTGTTGGGCCCCGGTGCGGGGCGTGGTCGCTTGGAGCTGGGCGACGGGTGCCCTCCCATCCATACCGGAATCGGGATTCCCTACGGGAAATCCCAAAACTATCGAATTCTGGTCGACCCTTGGGCCGCCGACCGTATCGTGCGCGAAGAACACCCCTCCATCGTGGAAATCGGCGACCCGTGGTTGTCCGCCCGTTGGGCAGGTAAGCTTCCCCGCAAGATCCTGCGCACCTCCTTTTGGCATTCCGATCCCCACACCGCCTATCTCGAACCCTGGGCTCGCCAAGGCAGGCCATGGCGAAAGCTTCTGTCTAGACAAATTCTGTCACTGGTCGATTCCTGGCACCGCCACTTCGATTTGATCTGGTGCGCCTCGGAATGGGTCGCGTCCCTGTTGCGAGCACGCGGCTACCCCAACGTGGAGATCATCCGGTTTGGAATCGACAAAACCCTGTTCCACCCCAAGCCCAAAAGTCCCGAGCTGCTCAAACGCTTTGGATTGGATCCCGATCGCCCCTTGCTCTTGTACGCCGGACGCTTGGACATCGAGAAGGGCGTGTCGGTTTTGATGGACGCACTCCCCGGCATCCTTTCCCTCAAGAGCCGCCCCCAGGTGATGGTGACCGGACGCGGAGAATGGGAACAGACATTCCAATCCTTCCAAGCGGAAAATTACGTGTACGGCGGCTTCCTCGAAAACCGGGAGGATCTTTCCAACTTGGTCGCCAGCTCTGATTTGCTTTTGGCGACTTGCGCTGTCGAGACCTTTGGATTGTCGGTTTTGGAAGGATTGTGCAGCGGAATCGGCGTGGTCAGCGCCAATGGCGGGGGCGGCGGTGAACAAGTGCGTCAAAGCGGGGCTGGCGAGTTGTTCGCACCAGGATCGGCGAGTGAATTTGTCAAGGCTGTGGAACGCGCGCTACCGCGTACGACGGAATTTGCCGCCAAAGCGGTTTCTTGGGGCCAAGCCTGGCCCACATGGAACGACATGTTCGCCCACCAAACCAGTCGCTGTTTGGAGATCCAAAATGGTCGCTTTTGAACGCAAACTTCTGGTTTCCCTCCACGATGTGACTCCGCGACATGCCGATGCGGTGGTCAAAATCCTGACGTGGTTGTCCCAGCGAGGGCTGCCTCAAGTCCCCCTTCTGGTGGTCCCGGATTTTCACGAGAAATGGCCGCTTTCCGCCCACCCCGCCTTTTGTCAACAACTTCGCGCCTTTCGCGAACAGGGACACGAACTGGTGCTTCACGGCTATTTCCACCGCGAAACACCACTTGACATAAAATGTCACGAATCGTTCCGCACGAGCTTCCAACGCCGTTTCATGACGGCCGGGGAAGGGGAATTTCTCTCCCTGGATCCGGCGCATGCCCTCGAGCGATTGGAGAGGGGATTGGCCATGTGGAGCGAATCCGGTCTGGGGCAGCGACCCGATGGATTCATTCCCCCCGCTTGGTTGCACCGTGCGGATTTGGACGAGGTCTTGTGGAGTCGCGGGTTCCGTTGGACCGAAGACCATGTGGGAATGCGGTTCTCGGACGGCCGGAAATTGGCAGCTCCAGTGGTGACTTGGGCCTCAAGGGATGCACTGCGCCGGATCGGATCCCGATTGTTCTGCCCGACGGCGGTCCGGTTACAAAAAATGTCCCCGGTACTCCGGATCGCGATCCACCCCCATGACTTCGATCATCCCTCCTTGGTCCGTTCTATCGAGCGCACTTTGGAGCTCGCGTTGCGCGAAAGAAAATCGATCTCATCCACAAAAATCGATCAGTTGATTTGAATCTCTATTTTATATTCTTTGTTTCATAGGAAAATGCGCTGCAGGTCTGCTGCGATCCGTCTATTTTAAGGCGGCTCCCAGAGCGCGTTTTTCGGATGCCAAACCACAGACATCCTATCCCAAACCAGGTGAGACCCTACATGAGCGACTCCAACAGCCAGATCATCTTGGAACCGGATGGCAGGAAGGATGCCATCGATCTGGAGAGCGTGACCATCCGCTTCGCCGGCGATTCGGGCGATGGCATGCAGCTTACAGGAACCCAGTTCACCGATGAAGCCGCCTTCTTGGGCAATGACCTCGCGACCCTGCCGGACTATCCTGCCGAGATTCGCGCCCCAGCCGGCACCATCGCGGGCGTTTCGGCCTTCCAATTGCAGTTCGCGAGCCTCGACATCAAAACGCCTGGCGATGACATCGATGTGCTGGTCGCCATGAACGCCGCAGCCCTCAAGGTGAATTTGCGCGACCTCAAGGTTAGCGGAATCATTTTGGTCGACGACGACGGGTTCGGCGCCAAGGATCTGGAGAAGGCGGATTACAAAACCAATCCGCTGGAAGATGGTTCGCTCAAGGCGTATCGCGTCGTTCGCCTGAACATCACCGAACACACCGTGCGCGCCGTGGAGCCCGCCGGGGTCTCGGCCAAGAACGCCGGTCGCTGCAAGAATTTCTTCACATTGGGCATGATGTACTGGCTCTATGGCCGCTCGCCCGACAACACCCTTACGTGGATCCGCAAAAAGTTCGGCAAAAAGCCGGACATCGCCAACGCCAACGAAGGCGCCTTGCTCGCCGGATACAATTACTGCGACACCGCTGAACTGTTCGAGACCACCTACCACGTTGCCAAGGCCCCTCAGGAACCAGGAAAATACCGTCGCATTTCTGGAAACGAAGCCACCGCGCTGGGCTTTGTGGCCGCCTCGGTCCAGGCCAAGAAGACCTTGTTTTTGGGATCCTACCCGATCACCCCCGCCACCGACATTCTCAACGAGCTGGCTGCCCAAAAGCATTTCGGCATCCGCACCTTCCAAGCCGAAGATGAAATCGCCGGAGCTTGCGCCGCCATCGGCGCTGCATTCGCCGGCAATTTGGCGATCACCACAACTTCGGGTCCGGGTGTTTGCCTCAAATCCGAAGCGATGAACTTGGCTGTGATGGCCGAACTTCCCATCGTGATTGTCAACGTCCAGCGAGGTGGGCCTTCCACCGGCATGCCGACCAAGACTGAACAATCCGACCTGCTTCAAGCTTTGTTTGGACGCAATGGCGACTCGCCCATGCCGGTGATCGCCGCCAAGACCCCCGGAGACTGCTTCTGGGCTGCGATGGAAGCCGCCAAGATCGCCGTGGAATACATGACTCCGGTCGTGCTCCTCACCGACGGATACATCGCCAATGGGGCAGAACCATTCAAAATTCCCGAGATCTCCGAGCTCCCCAAGATCGAGGTGGTTCACGCCGAAGATCCAACGGTCTTTCTCCCCTATCATCGCAATGAAAAGGGAGCGCGTCCGTGGGCCATTCCCGGAACTCCGGGTCTCGAGCACCGCATCGGCGGCCTCGAGAAATCGAGTCCGTCGGGAAATGTCAGCCACGATCCCGAAAACCACCAGAAGATGACGCTGGAGCGCCACGAGAAGGTGGCTTCCATCCAAAGCCACGTGGGCGCCACCAAGATCGAAGGCTGCCATGAGGGCGATCTGTTGGTGATCAGCTGGGGCGGCACCTACGGTGCGGTGTCCACCGCTGTCGACCGGTTGTTGGCCGAAGGCAAGAAGGTGGGACACGCCCATCTGCGCTGGATCAATCCATTGCCCAACGACCTGGAACAGGTCATGGACCGTTACAAGACAATTCTTGTCCCAGAACTCAATGTGGGTCAGCTCAAGCTTTATCTCACGGGCAAGTTCGCCCGCAAGATGCACGGGCTCGGCAAGGTCATGGGCAAGCCCTTCAAGATCAGTGAACTCGTCGTGCACATGAACAAGTTGTTGGAGGTCCGGCCATGATCGAGACAACCCCCTCTCCCGTCCTGACAAAGAAGGATTTCGTCTCGGACCAGCAGGTCAAGTGGTGTCCGGGCTGCGGGGACTACTCCATTTTGGCCGCATTGCAAACGGTGATGCCCAAACTCGGGATCCCAAAAGAAAAGTTCGTCGTGGTTTCTGGAATCGGGTGCAGCTCCCGTTTTCCCTACTACATGAACACCTACGGGTTCCATACCATCCATGGTCGCGCCACGGCAGTGGCCACCGGGGTGAAGTCGGCCAATCCCGACCTCCAAGTTTGGGTGATCACGGGCGACGGCGACGGACTATCCATCGGCGGCAACCACATGTTGCACGTGCTGCGACGCAATGTCGATGTCAAGATCATCTTGTTCAACAACGAGATTTACGGCCTGACCAAGGGACAATTTTCGCCCACCTCCCCCGTCGGCCTCAAGACCAAGACGAGTCCCTTGGGCAACATCGACCGCCCGCTCTCACCCGTTTCCGTCGCCCTGGCGGCCGGAGCCGGATTCGTGGCCCGGTCGGTCGACAATGACGTCAAGCATTTGACATCTGTGTTGGAAGCTGCCGCTCGTTTCAAGGGTTCGGCATTCGTCGAAGTCCTGCAAAATTGCGTGATCTTCAACGATGGCGCCCACAACGACTTTCTCGCTCCAGCCAATCGCAAGGACAAGGTCTTGTACCTGGAAGATGGCAAGCCGTTGGTCTACGGCGCCGAAGGCGAAAAAGGCTTGGTCCACTCGGGATTCGCGATCGATGCAGTCGACATCAACGACTCGAATCGCGGACAAGTTCTGACCCACGACACCTCGGAATCCACCGGTACTCTGGCGTGGACCTTGAGCCAGTTCGACTACCCGGAAAAACCCGTCCCGGTGGGCATTTTCCGCTCGGTGGAACGTCCGGCTTATCACGAAATGGCCGAAGGCCAGATCGCCGAAGCCCGCAAGGCCCGAGGCAACGGCGACTTGGACCGCCTCTTGCACTCCGGAGTCACCTGGACGGTCGATTGATCCTCGACAGATATTGACACACC
>CAIKAA010000188.1 GCA_903825275.1 uncultured Fibrobacterota bacterium
AAGTTCCTGTTGGCCTTTGTGCCGCTGTGCTTCATCCCCATTTTGATCTTCGTCGAGCGCAAGGGAGCCTCGCTGATCCAGGACCGGTTTGGACCCAATCGGGCCAACATTCCTCTGTTTGGTGGCTTGCGCTTTTTCGGGTTTGTCCAAAACCTGCCTGACGGGATCAAGCTGTTCACCAAGGAAAGCTTCATTCCCAAGAACGCCCACAAGTTCTGGTACTTCATTGCCCCCATGATCCCGCTTTGCATCGCGGTTCTGACTCCGGCCGTGATCCCCTGGTTTGCGCCGATGGCCGTCGAAGGCGCCAAAGGGTTGGTTAGCGTTTCGGGACAGATCTTGGACGCGGACGCGGGAGTTCTTCTGTTGTTTGGATTGTCGGGGCTTTCCGTTTATGGGGTGGTGATGGGGGCCTGGGCCTCGAACTCCAAGTTCGCCTTGCTGGGCGGGATGCGCGCCAGCGCCGTGATGATCTCCTATGAAGTCAGTATGGGACTTTCTGCGGCAGGTCTATTCCTGATCGTTGGTTCGTTTTCTCTGACAAATATTGTCGAGTGGCAGGCGGCCCACGTGTGGGGGATTTTGGCGCAGCCCTTGGGCTTCATCTGTTTTCTGACCTCGGCCTTTGCCGAAACGGGTCGGGCGCCCTTTGACGTCGCGGAAGGCGATTCGGAAATCGTCGCCGGGTATTTTCTGGAGTATTCGGCCATTCGCTTCGGCCTCTACTACATGGGCGAGTACGCCCACATCGCGATTGCCTCGGCCCTGTTGAGCACCTTGTTTTTAGGAGGCTACCACCTTCCCCTGTTGGGAACCGAAGTCATCCATGCCAACCTGGGATTGGTCGCCGCCGGGATCTTTTTGGCCTTAGCCTGCATCACCGCTTGGATCGCCTTTTCAACCCGCCGCTGGGCTCGGATTTATGCCAAGCTTTCCGCATCGGATGCCGCCAAGCGCAAGACGGAATACGCGTTTCTCACTGGATTGTTTTCCACTCTGACGGGGATCTTGTGCGTCGGGGCCCTACTTCTCGCGCTCTTGGTCCACCCTTCGTCCATTTCTGTCGGTGGCGTTTCGGCCTGGCCTTTGTGGGTGAATCTGGGAACCGCCGCTGTCCAGTTGGGAATCGTGGCGACCAAGACGTTGTTCCTGTGCTGGGTGTTCGTTTGGGTGCGCTGGACGCTTCCGCGATTCCGCTACGATCAGGTGATGAATTTGGGCTGGAAGATTTTGTTGAACATCGCCCTCGTGAACCTGTTGGTCACCGCCGTGGTGGCCAAGCTGGTGAAAGGCTGACCATGGCTCGCATCGTTCCACGCACCGAAATGACGTCGATCGAGAAGGCCTACCTTCCCGAAATCGCCAAAGGCCTTTGGCTGACGCTGGGTCACTTCTTGAAGGGGTTTTTTCAGCCCGAGACAATACCTGTCTTGAACTATCCCGAGGTCCAACCCGAAATCCCCAGGAATTACCGGGCCAAGCACCGTTTGATGAAACGGCCCGACGGCGAACCGCGCTGCGTGGCGTGTTTCATGTGTTCCACGGCGTGTCCCGCCAACTGCATCTCGATTGAAGCCACCGAGTCGAAGGATGGTCGCATCGAAAAGATGCCGGCCAAGTTCGAGATCGATCTATTGGTCTGTGTGTTCTGCGGACTTTGCGCCGAGGCCTGTCCGGTCGACGCGATCCGCATGGACACCCGCAAGATCTCGCTGGCGGCCAACACCCGCGAAAAGTTCCGGGTGGGGATGAAGGATTTGATGGACTGGAATCCGTCCGATTACCCCGAGACGGACACACAGAGCCAAAAGGCACCCGGCGGCACGCTAAACGCCCAGGCACGGAAAGAGTGGGGAGTATGATGGGTCAGGTTTATTTCGGGATCTTCGCCGCCGTGGCGGTCTTTTGCGCCCTGTCGGTGATGTTTTCGCGCCACCCCATCAACGGGGCCATGGCCTTGATCGGGACCATGGTTTCGTTGGCGGGCATCTACAGCTTGATCGCCTCGCCCTTTTTGGCGACCATCCAGATCTTGGTTTACGCTGGAGCGATCATGATGCTGGTGGTCTTTGTGATCATGGTCCTCAACAGTGCCAAGGAGCATACCATTCCGGTGGTGGACGGGATGGGACCTTTGGGTTTGCTTTCCGCCGCCTCGCTGGGGGCCCTGTTCATCCGGGTCTTTGTGGGGTTGGATGACAAAGCATCGGTAAAAATGAATCCCCAGGCGCCTCGGGGTGATGTCGAGGCCATTTCCCAGACTCTATTCGGGTCGGGGACCCACACCGGTGGATGGGCCTTGCTGTTCTTGGCCATCGGACTGGTTCTTTTGACGGCCATCGTCGGTGCGGTCCTGTTGGCCAAGCGCCATCTCGACACCCCGATCGCCCAAACCGAAGGAGGACATTGATCGTGGACTCGATTCCTTTGTTCCAATTGCAAATTCTGTCCGCCATCCTGTTTGCCATCGGGTTTGGTACGGTGCTGATTCGCCGCAACTTGTTCTTCGTCCTGATGGGAGTCGAACTGATGTTGAACGCCGCGAACCTTTCGTTTCTTGCTTGGTCCCGGGTTCAATCGGGTGCCTCCACCTTGGAAGGACAAGTCGCACCGCTGTTCTCCATCGCCATCGCGGCGGCCGAAGCTTGTGTGGGGTTGGCCATGTTGCTAGCCGTGTTCCGCTCCCGAGAAAGCCTTGACACCGACGCCTTCTCCCGGATGAAGGGGTGATGGGCATGGAAAACCTTCTTTGGCTGATCCCGGCGCTACCGGTCCTCGGCTTTTTGATCAACGGCTCTCTCTCATTGGCCAGCGCGCGAACCCACAACGGGCCGTCACGCGGGTTGTCCGGTTTTCTGGCCGTCCTGTTCCCGCTGATCGCCTTTTTGTTGGTCTTGAAATTGCACTTCGGGCTTCACGACGCCCAGGAAGTGGTGCGGGCCCAAAACCAGAATTTGGGATTGCACCTTGCCCTTCCCCAATCCTTCACCCAACCTCTCTGGTCCTGGATCGCCACGGGTGACATCAACTTGTCCTTTGGGTTTGCCTTTGACGGATTGACCTCGGTGATGCTGTTGTTCATCACGGGGATCGGGACGCTCATTCACCTGTATTCCATCGGATACATGGCACACGATCGTGGCTTCGCTCGATTCATGGCCTACATGAACTTGTTCTTGGCCAACATGATCGTGTTGGTCTTGGGCAACGGTCCGATTGTCACCTTCCTGGGCTGGGAAGGTGTCGGGCTTTGTTCCTACCTCCTGATCGGATTTTGGCACCACGAAACGGCCAATAACGACGCCGCTCGCAAGGCCTTTTTGGTCAACCGCGTGGGCGATTTGGGATTCTTGATGGGGCTGTTCTTGTTGTGGCAAATTTTGGGTCCATCAACCCCGTTGACTTACCAAGCCATTGCCGAGTGGTTCCGCGACCCGGCCCATTCCGCTGCCTTGGCCTCGGGCGTGGTTGCCGCACTTTTGACCACGTCCACCTTGCTGTTGTTCTTGGGATGCACCGGCAAGTCGGCGCAAATTCCTTTGCTGACCTGGCTTCCCGACGCGATGGCGGGCCCGACTCCGGTTTCGGCCCTCATCCACGCCGCCACCATGGTCACTTCCGGCGTGTTCCTATTGGCGCGCATGTCGGACGTGTTCGTGCACGCTCCATTGACTATGCAGGTGATTGCCTGGATTGGCGCGGCGACCGCAGCGTGGGCGGCGGTGACAGGATTTGTCCAAACGGACATCAAGAAAGTTCTGGCCTATTCCACCATCTCGCAGCTGGGCTTCATGTTCTTGGCCGTCGGTGTGGGCGCCTTCGATTCGGGGTTGTTCCATGTGTTCACCCACGCCTTCTTCAAGGCCGTTTTGTTTTTGGGAGCCGGATCGGTGATCCACGCCCTGGGCGGCGAACAGGATTTGCGCAAGATGGGCGGACTGGCCAAAAAGCTCCCCATCACTTTTGCGGCGATGTTTGCCGGTTGGTACGCCATCACTGGCTTGCCTTTTGGGGCGGGATTTTGGTCCAAGGATTTGTTGTTGGAAAAGGTTTTGCTCCAAGGTGGCACGGCGCTGTACGCGATTGCTTTGGGAACCGCCATTCTGACCGCTATCTACATGACGAGGATGATGATCCTCACGTTCTGGTCGCCTTCAAGAGTCGAGCACGCTGTCGAGCACCACGTCCACGAAGCTCCGCTGACGATGCAGGTGCCGCTTTGGATCCTCGGCATCGGTTCCTTGGTTGCCGGATTTGCTTGGGCAGGGATGATTCCCGGATGTAGTTGGTTCCCGGCCCAGTTGGCGTCCATCGTCGGACCCGCCCAAGCGTTGTTTGTTCCCGTCGAACACGAAGGCCCCAGCGCCATCCTGTTGGCCGGTGTCGGCGTTACCGCCTCGCTTTTGGGCATCGCACTTTCCTTTGGATTGTTTCGACGCGGGGCCTTTCGCGAGAAGTCACAAGCGCCTCTTTCGGGATTTGCGAAAGGTTGGACCTTGGCGTTCGACACAATCCACGCCGTGGTTGGAATTTGGCCGGTACGGATCTCTTCCTGGATTCTTGAAAAAATCTGTCAGCCTTTGCTTTCGGGATTGGTCCGATTGTTCGCCTACATCGTCTCTCTGGTGGGCTTGGCCACCCAATGGTTCCAGAGGCCACGGCTTCGGGTCAACCTCTCCATGTCGGCATTGGGACTCGTCCTGATCCTTATTTTCCTGATCTTCCATGCGAGGACCCTGCTGTGAACCTCCACCTGGTCTTGTTCGCCCCGTTTTTGGCTTCGGCTCTGTGCTTGTTCCTTTCCAGCACCGATTCCAAATCCGTCCTGCGCACGGCCCTGGTTTTCGCCTGTGCCATCGCGGGTCTTTCGATCCCCTTGGTCGGATCGGGAACCATCGCCACGGTTTCCCACACTTGGTTTTCGGTACCCGTGGTTGGCACCGAGATCAAGTGGTTGCTGACCTCCGATGGTCTGTCGGCCTGGTTGATCGCCCTGTTGGCGGTGCTGGTTCCTGCCGCATTGGGCCTGGCACCTCGCATCGCGGGCGAGCGTCTGCGCGAATTCGCCGCCTTGGTGTTTTTGATGCAAGGATTCATGACGGGTGCCTTGCTGTCGGGAGATTTGCTTTTGTTCTACGGCTTTTTCGAAGCCATGTTGATTCCCGCCGCGGTGCTGATCGCCTTGTTCGGCGGCCGTGACCGCCGCAAAGCCAGCCTGTTCTTCCTGATCTTCTCGCTGGTCGGTTCGGCGCCCATGTTTTTTGCGATCTGGTGGATCGGACTCAGTTGCCAAACGACCGAGCTGTCGGTGGTTGTCGAGCGGATCACCACCCAAACGGACCCTACCGTCCGAGCGGTTTTGTTTTGGGCCATCGCCTTGGCGTTTCTGGTCAAGCTGCCGGTGGTGCCCTTGCACCTTTGGCAAGCGGATGCCTATAGCGAAGGCCCTGCTCCTTCCTCCGCCTTGCTCACCGGGGTGATGGCCAAAATTGGATTGTTTGGTTTTATGCGGATCCTGATTCCGCTCTTTCGAATCGAATCGGCGCAGTATGCAGGAGTGTTTGTAGCCTTGGGATTGGTGACAGTTCTTGTCGGAGCTCTTTTAGCCCTCCAGCAAACTTCCCTGCGTCGGGTTCTGGCCTTTTCCTCCCTTTCCCACCTGGGTCTTGGGCTTGCCGCGCTGTTCACCTTCCGTCCCGAGGCCACTTCGGGCGTTTTGCTGTTGATGGTTGCCCATGGACTTTCCGCCGCCGCATTGTTTCTGCTCGCTGGCGTGGCCGAAACCTGGTCCAAATCATCCCACATCGATGATTTTGGCGCCTTGGCATCGCGGTCCCCGTTGTTCGCCGTGTTCTTCACGGTAGCCGCCCTGGCTTCGGTCGGACTTCCCGGCACGGCAGGATTTGTCGCCGAGTTTTTGCTTTTGGTCTCGATCTTCAAGGTCTACGGTCTTTGGATCGCCATCCTGGCGGGTTTGACCGTGATCCTGTCGGCGGCCTACACCTTGCGTTTGGTGCAAAAGCTTCTTTATGGATCCCCAGCCTTGCCGTCGCCGCAGCCGGTAGATTTGACCGCGACCGAGAGTCTGGCCCTGTTGCCAATTCTTGTCGCCCTGGTGGTTTTCGGGTTCTACCCCAACCCCATTTTGAAGGCAGCACGAGCTGATCTTCTCACCTCCTTGCCGGTTGCCCCAGTGACCGCTACCCAGGACGCCGCCCATGTTGTCGGCCGTTAATTTCTTGCCCTTCATGGGCCCCATCTTGATGCTCATCCTAGGTATCTTGGCGACGTTGGTCGCCGAACCATTCCTTTCCCGGGCCGATAAGCACAAATTCCTGCCTTGGGTCGGAGCCATCGCCACCGGTCTTTCGGCCGCATCCCTCTCGTTCACGGTTCCCGGGCATTTGCACGGAGTGCTGGTCCTTGACCCGGTTCGCGGGGGAATGGTATTGGTTCTGCTGGCCGTGCTCTTCTTGAGTTTGGCGGCCATGCAGCAAAACCTGAAGTCCGACGATTTTGAAGGCGGCGAACCTTACGTGCTATTGCAGTTGGCCACCTTGGGTGCCATCTTGATGGTGATGGCCTCGCAATCCATTGCTCTGTTTATTGGAATGGAACTCATGAGCCTGGCCATCTACCCGCTGGTGGGCATGCGCCGCAACCAAGCCGACAGTGCCGAAGCCGTTCTCAAGTACTTCGCCATGGGCGCAGTCTTTTCGGCCGTATTCCTTTATGGGGCGTCGCTTTGTTATGGTGCCACCGGAACGGTTGCCTTTGGCGGGGTCATCGCCGAAGGGCGAACGGGAGTCTTCAACCTGGGCTTTTTCTTGATGGCCGCGGGGCTTCTCTTCAAGATGGGAATGGTCCCCTTCCATTTTTGGAGCCCGGACGCCTACACCGGTGCATCCTCGGGCACGACCACGTTCATGGCTGGTGCGGTCAAGGTTGGCTCCATTGTTGGCTTGGGCAGTTTGTGGTTGAATTTCATGGTGTCTCGGGCCGGCTTTCCCCTGAATGCTCCGTTGTCCTTGAAGGTCACCATTCCGCCGATGCTCTTCTACCAGATGTCACCGGAATCCTTTGCTTCCCTCAAATCGATCGCTGTGCTTCTTTTTGGAGTGCTGAGCCTTCTGTCGATCGCGGTCGGTTCGCTCTCGGTCTTGGGGCAAACCTCCTTGAGGCGCTTGTTTGCGTTTTCGGGAATCGCCAATGCCGGATTCATGGGGCTTGGGTTTTTGTTCCCCAGTTTGATGAGCGGATACATCGATCTCTCGGTCACCTGGTATTACCTGGCTGGTTACGCCTTGGCCACTTCGGGGGCCTTGGCCTGCTTGGCTGCGCTTTCCGGGCCAGGCGACATGGGCGACCACATCACCGCTTTGTCGGGATCTGCCCGTCAAAAACCAATGGTCGGTCTTGGCCTGACGGTCTTTTTGGCTTCTCTGGCGGGATTGCCCCCCATGGCAGGATTTGTCGCCAAATTCCAACTGTTCCAGGGCATCCTCATCAACGCCTCCACCGGGCTCTTTCGGATGGAGGGCTTGCCCACTCACGTCCATTTCGCACCAGACTATCTGCCGATCGGGCATCTGTCGATCGGACAAAGTTATTTCCGGGTAATTAACTATTCGCGAATGATCCTTGTCGGGTTCCAGGAATTGGTCAATTTCGTTTTGAAATTTGAATACGCCGTTCCCGCGATCGCACTGGTCTTCGCTTTAGTCGGTTCCGTGGCGTACTTCAAGGTGGTGGTCGCGATCTGGTCGCAGCCCGGATCTTCCCCGCGTCCGATCGAAAAGCTCCCCGCCCTTCTGGGATTGGCGATCTTGCTTTCCGTCGTGGCGCTGGTGGCTTTGGCCATCTTCCCCAAGGGGTTGTTCGGGGGGTAGGCAGAAATGCTGTGCGACAGAATATGTCGCGCAGATTCTGTCCAGAAATTAGCTTGAGGTCCATGGCCGACGAAATTCCTGCACCGAATCCGTCTGAGGATCCAATCACCGACTTGGATCAATCGGTGAAAGAGCTTCTCAAGAGTTATCCCGTGGACACCTTGGAATTCCTGCTTCCGGAAATCATCCAGGAGCGAGGGCGTCCTCTCTCGTGGCAATTCCACGACACCAACGCGCGTAAACACGACCTTTCCGACAAGGGCTTTGTGATGGATGTCAATATCCGTTACACTTTCCAGAAAGGCTCGGTGGTGCTGGTGGTGTTGATCGAGCATTGGTCCACAGCCAGGTCGGTGGATTTGTACCGGACCGCCCATTACTACTTGGATTTGTTGAAACGTTTCCCGAAAGAGGAAGTGATCCCCATCGCATTGATCACCGCTCTAAAACCGGCCAAAATTCGCGACACCTTGCACGCCCAAAGTCGAGGTCGGACTTGGTTGCACTTTGAAACCATCATCCGCGAAGTGTCACGAGAGGAAGCTTCTTCTTGGCAAGCGGCCAAAAACGTCCTCGGATGGATTTTGTGCGGAGCGATGGCTGGTCAACAAAGCCGCAGTGAAAAAGTGTTTGGGGGAGCAATGCGATTTAAGGAGGCCATTTCTCCGGCTGAAATGTGGCGCCTATTCCCTTTGATGGCAGAAATCGGTAAATTGAAGCTGGATGAGGTCGAGGAACTCAGGAAGCGAGGAAGTATGGTCTATTCAGAAGTCGCTGCGTGGATGGAGGCCCAAGCTGTCGCGGTTGGTGAAGCCAAAGGTTTGGAAATCGGCGAGGCCAAAGGTTTGGCAATCGGTGAGGCGAGAGGTGAGGCCAGAGGCCGATTGGAAGGGAAGCTGGAAGCCGTCCAAAGGATGTTGGAACTGAACTCTCCATGGGAATTCATCTCGAATGTGACGGGGATTTCACAGGCCGAGTACGAGAGTTTAGTGAAGAAATAACGGGCAGGGTCCAGATCACGATGGACCGCCCTCCGGAGAATCCGCGTCGGGCAGGCATTTCAGGGCCAATGTCGGCCCCAGAGATTTTCCTGTCGGAAGGTCCTCGTCCAAGGACTTGGTTGACAGCTACGGTTCAGCGAAACAGGCAGGACCCTTCGGAGCCACGCGCCCATCCAATTTGGCGCGGGGAGGAGGAAGAGACACTTCCTCCGTTACGTCATGGGACCTTGTTATTCCAGCCGACATAAGCCGTTTTTGGGTCCGCAAAAAGCCGATGAATCTTGGAAAAGGGTGTTCGTCAAGTCCGCGGAAGCTAGGGTAGCGATCACGAAACTTACGCCCGCAGGCCAGGTTTCCTCTCCTTCCTCCAGGGGGGGGGCTGGTCGCGTCGGTGGCAAAAAAGCTCCATTTTACCATTACCCTTTCCAAAATTCCACTAATATTTTTTTACATTTGGGCCACTATTTTCGCCGCTACCCGTTCCGATTGAGGTCACCCGTGAACTTTTATTTCCGCCTGTTTTTGCTCCTCGCCTCCGTTTTGACAAGCCAGTCCTTTGGTTGGTCCTCCGTCGTCAACACCACCGGATCCCTGTCGGGAGTCGCACGACTTCACGTGGAAGCGCGCGGGCTGACCGGATCGTCTAGCTATCCGGTGCTGGTGATTGCGGGGTCGGCTCGTCCTTCGGTCGCACCGTTTCTGACCGCCAAGCCGGGTCGGTGGTCCTGCAATGCGGGGACCAATTCGTGGGTTTGCCAACGCGATCTGCCGGTTGGCCAAACGCCCAACGACACGTTGGATTTGGAATGGTCCATTTCCAGCGGCTTGGCCAAGGTCGATAGTCTACGATCTATTGCCGGGGGGTGGATCGTTTACATGGGTGCCACTGGAGTTATCCCACCAGTACAAGCTCGGGAATATTCCGTACTTGGGACCAATTCCGTACGTTTAAGTGATCGAGTTCAAGTTCACGCTGGGGCAGTAGGAGCAGGAGTATCTGTTGAACTGGGCGTAAACGATACGATTGGTGACTTGTTGACAGCGGGCAACGTCACGCTGCGCGATTATTCAGTCGTGACAGGGCATTTGACATATGCTGGAACATCAACCATTGCCCCTACAGCTAAGGTCCTTTCTGGAATTGATCATCTTACGCCAATCTTGCCATCCGTCAGTCCCGTCACTTGTGTGCCGGGTTCCACAGATAAAACCGTCAATACCGGGACCTTGGTTCTCGCACCGGGAGCTTACAACAACCTAACGGTCAATGCAGGAGCAGAGGTTGTTCTAACCGGAGGAGTCTATCAATTTAACTCCATCACATTCCAAGCTGGTGCGATCGCGACGATGAATCCATCTGGACAAGTCATTTGCGAAATTCGGCGAAAGCGGCCAGTCAATTCGGGGCAAAGCGGCCGGGTCCCCTGGTGGTCTGAGAGTCTCCAGGGGACAAGGTAATTAGTCGG
>CAIKAA010000189.1 GCA_903825275.1 uncultured Fibrobacterota bacterium
AATGGATTGAGCGAGTTGGTCGTTGGAGAGGTTTTGGGACAGATCCAAGGTCGCCGAACCGGTGGCCAGGTTGACCGAAATATTTTCGATGCCTTCCACCTTTTTAAGCCCGCGTTCGATCCTTCCCACACAGGCTGCGCAAGTCATCCCGGACACCTGGATTTGGCGCCGGAACATTGGACTTGATTTCATGGAGCGACCCGAAAACCTTCTTCCTCAATGGCCTTGCAAATCGCTTCCGGACTCACGCGGGTTTCGTCGAAGGAAACCTTCGCCGATCCGACCACGACCTCGTGGGAGCCAACGCCCGAAAGCCCACAAAGCGCCTGTTGAACGGCCTTGACGCAGTGGCCGCAGTTCATGCCGGTGATGGAGAGGGTGAGGTTTGTCATGAACGAAATCCTTTGGAGGAGGTGGTGTTTCGCAAAGGTACAAATACCCATGGGGGGTATGTGCATGCATGACAGAATATGACTTGATTGGTCCATGTTCGTTGCGTCGATTTCCTCGACGAACCGCACAACCACTGAACTCAAAAATGTGATTTGGATAACCAGATCCTCTATTGTTAATGAGCGGCATCTCTCTTCCCCGAACCAAACTTTTTAAACGTCTTTTGAAACATTTGTGTGACATCTCCTTGACAATCAGTCTGGACTCGTGGGAAGATCTCACCAGTCCGGAAGATCACACAAATCGTGCGCTTCACCTGAAGCTCCCGGCGAACCAGATGAAAGGGGATGACATGAAATCCATCCGTTCACACAGAACAACGCTCCTGATCGCGGCCCTGATGACGGCCTCGACGGGCTTTGCGAGCGCACCGCCTCCGGCGGCCGCGCCAGCAGGCGAAGAGCTATCGCTCTCCGACCTCCTGAACATCAAGCTCCAGACAGGATCGTTCCTGGAACTGGACTTGGCGAAATCGCCCCTATCGATGACGATCATCGACCGGAACAAGATCGAACTCGCGGGAGCTCGCAATATGAGCGAACTCCTGGAAATCTATGTGCCGGGCTTCCAGTACATGTTCAACAAGTGGAATGGTGTGATCTGGGGTATGCGCGGCGTGGCCAACGACCGCAACTCCAAGTTCATCGTGTTGGTCAACGGCCACAAGATGAACACCGAGGCGCGCGACGGATACTTCCAGGAAACCATGATGGGTCTCTTCGGCGACGTCGAGCGCATCGAAGTGCTTCGTGGACCGGCTGGTTTGGTCTACGGTTCGGGTGCCATTGCGGGAATTTTGAACGTGGTGACGCGCGAAGCCACCAAGAATGGTGCCGAGGTCCAAGCTCGAGCTGGTACCTACAGCAACTTGGGCAACACCTACACCTCAGCTCAAGGAACGGTCATGGGCAAAATCGCCGATGACCAGAGCATTGTGGCGACAGTGGGTTGGGAAAAATCCGATGGTGTCGGAAATGGCATTAGTCGAATCTATGGGCAAGGCTCCTGGCCTTATCCAGGAGGACCTGCCCATGGCAGTGTCCCCTCCGATGGCAGTGCTGGAATGACTCCAGGAAATTGGAAAGCCGCTGTCGATTATAAGATTAAGGGGTTTGATATCTACGGCAGGGCCACCCACCAAGTTCAAGAAGCTGGAGCTCAATACATAAGGGATCCTTGGCCGAATTACTATGGCACACCCAACACACTCACTGCACCTGACCCGAATGCCGGTCCCGTGTTGATCGACGGAAAAACGATTCAGCCTAGCGACCCATTCTGGGGCAGCGTCGAGGATTGGAATTGTGGACGCCGTGAATATGTGTCTGACAACATCATGTTGGATCTTACTTACGATCTGGCCTTGGGTGACAATACGCTGAAATTCCATGGTGGGGTCGACGGCAATACCAACCGCATCCAACGCGAGCTGCGCGAAGGTTACGAGACCGCTGATCCGAACGAGCGAAATTCCTTCATCGAAGAGACTTTTGGAGAGCGCCGCTATACGATGGGCGTGAACTACTTGATCAAGAGCATTTCCAAGCTGCAACTGGCCGTCGGCGGCGAACAGCGCTTCGATCAAATCGGTGACGATCTTTCTGGAAGAAATTCCAAGGGGGAGCAGGCAACACACAATGTCGTCAGTGACATCCTATATTCAAACACCGCCTTGTTTACAGAAGGTTGGTACGATGTCATGTCGAATCTAGGCATCGATTTCGGTGCCCGTTGGGACGGCCACACCCGTACCATTGACGACGGCGGGACGATCAACGGCAAGTTGGCTGGCGTTTACACCCCCGTGCCGGGACACACCATCAAGCTGATTTTCCAGTCGTCGTCTAACAATGGATCGGCGGACAATTACGAATACAACCGCAACCATTTCCAAAACGACAATACCGTAAACAGTGCGCCTCACTACGAGTATCCCAACCGGAAACCGGATGCGAGCACACCGATCATCAATGGTGTGACCGAAGAACAATTGCACTCACTCACGCCCGAGAAAGTCTATTCCTTCGAACTAACGACCAACCATGATTTGGGCAAGGGCTTAGCCGTGGCGCCGTCGATTTCTTACAACATGGTTCGGAATTTGTTCGTGTGGAACGACGATCTGTACCGAGTTGTCAATGCCGGTCAGTACAATCACTTGGACGCAGACTTGCAGGTGGATTGGAACAGCAAATATGTCGATGTGGGTGCCAACCATGCCATTCAAATGGTGGTGAATACTGACGTCAATGATCCGGCAAACACATTTATGATCCCCTCGAAAGACACTACAACAGGTGCGGTCACTTGGAAAACCAACATCAATGGCAAGGACACCACCTACACCCCCATTCTAGCTATGATGAAGAAGGGGAATCTCGTTGCCGACCAGATTACGGGGGATGGAACCAACTTCTACAGTTTGGCAACTCATGTCACGAAGTTTTGGGTGAATGTCAAGCCTCTTTCATGGTTCACGATCCACTCCGATGTCCGCATTTTCTGGGGACTTGCCGGACGTGATTCGATCTACCAAGCTGATCAAAAGGCAGGCTATGACAATCAGGATGTGGGAGTAAATCCGATCACCAAATGGAACGTCAGCTTGCACGCCAAGTTGCCCTCCGATTGGACCGTTGGTGTGTATGCCTACGACATCCTGGGCGAAGCTACGGGAAGCCTTGCTGCCAATTCCTTCCGTTGGCAGTATCTGGGTGTCGCAAGTGGACAAAAGGACCTCTACACCATGGACCTTCGCTCGTTTGCGATGGACGTGAAGAAGTCCTTCTGATCTAACTTGATCTGACAGAAATTGAACCGCAAGGCTCTCCTATTCTGGGAGGGCCTTTTTGTGTTATGGGTCTTCGGATGGCGGCACGGTTTGAGTGCAACGCTATGGCCTCGGCACCGAAGATGCTTTGCCGGAGGTGCGATGCCGCAGCAGTCCATAAACCATCCCCTCAAAAGGGCAAGGCACGGTTCGGCTAGGCTCACCGCGAGCTCAGGCAACGGCAAGGTGAACTGTTTTCATATTTCAACGGGGCATTTTTTGGAGATCCTCCGCAATCCAAAACGAAGCGTCCACATCCCCGCCGTTTTGCCGCAGGCAGACTACGAGGAAAACCTGGAGACAAATCTTGTCGATTTGCACCGAAGCATCCACGGCAGTACCTATCGGGCACGTCCGTCGCGTCGGAAGTACATCCCCAAGTCAGATGGTCGTCAACGACCACTTGGCATCGCCTCACTGGAAGACAAGATC
>CAIKAA010000190.1 GCA_903825275.1 uncultured Fibrobacterota bacterium
GATCAGGGGTCCGACCCTTATGCCGGGACGCAAGGCATTCAAGGGGGCGATTGGTCCCATAATTTCGGGATGGCAGATTATCAAGCAGATCCGGGCTACGCTTTCCGTCAGTCGGAGGGAAACAAAGCACTAGAAGCCAGCGCTGCGGCAAGGGGCGGTGCTCTTTCAGGTGGGGCGCTGAAGGGCTTGGCGGCATACAATCAAGGGCTTGCATCCCAAGAATACGGGAATGCGTATGACCGTTTCATGAATAATCGTTCTAGCCAGTACAATATGCTTGCAGGCATGAGCGGTATGGGGCAGGTTTCAAATGGGCAGCTAGGCCAGGGCCAAATGAACATGGCAAACCAGTATGGCAACAACATGGCAGGCATCGGCAATGCGCAATCTGCTGGAACGATTGGGCAATCGAATGCTTGGACCAACGGAATGAACAATGCAATGAACGGATGGAATGATTATCAGCAGATGGGGAGATAGAATGTCACTAGATCCCAACATAATCCTGCAAGGCGGAGTAGGCGTAACCAGGTTGAATAGCCCATTGGATACTGCAATCAAAGGGAATCAATACCGGCAGGGGATACAGTCGTATCAAGAGAATCAAAATTCACTCGCAGCGCAAGCGCAAAAACAGGCCGATGACGCAGAAATCAAAAACGCGTGGGTTTCCAGCGGTGGGGATTTGGATAAGTTTTTCGAGACAGGCTCGAAAAGCCTAAACCCCACTGTAGCTATGGCTGTCGCAAAAAACAGGGATGCGCACTATGCATCCCTAGCCGCATTGGCTAAATCAAAGCAAGAAATGAGTGAGGAAGAAAGAAAAGCCGCCAAAGAAAAAGCAGAAGACGCGGCCAAAATGTACGCATGGGTTCAGAGCGTAAGCCCCGAACAAAGGCAGCAAGCTTTAGACTACGGATCACAGACACTAGGTGTTCCTCCATCAGAATATGATCCAGTCAAGGCGGATATCATCGGGGCGTCCCTGGCGATGCATGCCAAGGCACTTGACCCAAATACCGCATGGGATAGGTCTTTCAAAGAAAAAGAGTTCTCAAATACTATCCGGCATCAAACGGAAATGGAAAAAACCGCTAGGATACAAGCGAATAAACCAGGATTCGGTATGCCTACACCATCTTCTAACCCAAACGCCACTGCGGGGAGTGCAGAAGAACGACTTGCGGGTGTCCCACAAAACGTTCAAGCATTGGTCAAAGGTGTTGGGACTTATAGGATATTAACGTCTCAGCTTTCACCAAGGCAAAAGAACGAAATCATGGGATATGTCGCGCAAGTATTTCCCAATTACAGCGTGAGCGATGCTGATTCGAATCACAAATTTATTGTGGACCTTGCATCGGGTTCTGCAAACGCTGCGGGAGGAATAGTCGGAGCGTCTGAGCGGTTGCTTGGCCATATAGGGGAAGCGTCAGACCTGACAGAGAAGCTAGGTAATAGCAGTTTTGGGAAGCTGGGGAATACCGTAGGCCAATGGGCATCAACCACGACAGGGACCGGCAACGCAGGGGATGTGAAAGCTTTCAACTTAACAAAAGGTAAAGTCATCGCAGAATTGAACAAACTTGCGAATGGTGGCGTTCCAGAAGCGAAACAGATGGCCGATGATGTGCTAACACTGCAAGCGTCAGACCCGCCAGAAGTCAAATATAAGGTATTGAAAGCCGCTGCCCAATTAGGCTTAGAGCAAACGCATGCTGTGGAAGCCAAAAGAAATAATATTATGGGAGAATATTCTCCGAAGAATTCCCTTTTGTCTCCGCGCGCACAATCAGTAGTGAAGCGGGTATGGGCTAAATCAGGTTCGTCGGCACCTGATTTAGCACAACCCACAACAGGGACGGGCTACACTAACACGGCAATAGCTAATAATCCTGGGAATGCAACACCAGGATCTGCTCTCCCTAAAATCGTGACCCTTGCCGATGTTCAGGAGACGGCCAAAAGTTCTGGTAAATCGGTGGAAGAAGTGAAGATGCTGTTCAAGAAACAAGGTACCGAGGTGAAATAATGACCGATTACAGCGATGCCTTGGGAATTGGGAAAAAACAGGGAACAGATTACAGCGATGCCTTGGGGCTGTCGAAAGCGACGCCCAATCTAGCCATGATGCAGATGAGTCCGACATTTTCTCCACCAGCACCGCAACAGTCGAAGCCGATCACAATCGAGGACATGGCCGCTAGTGGTGACATTGGGGCCGATTGGCTTTCAAAACAGCCTGATACCGGGGTAATCGGGTTCGTGAAGAAAAAATATGTGCAGGGGACCGTGAACCAAGACGATATTCAGAAAAAAGGGTTTTGGAAATCGATGCTGCAAGGCGCGGGGAACACTCCCTTGCCTGGTCCTGGAGGGCTATATCGGGCGGTAACGGGTGAGCAGACA
>CAIKAA010000191.1 GCA_903825275.1 uncultured Fibrobacterota bacterium
CACTTGAATTGAATGAGTGCTAAGTCGGTGCGAAGCCTGTATTTTTGAGGCGGAGCACAAACCTTTCGGGAGACATTGTCATGGCGACCTACATCTATCGGGATCCAGTAACCGGAGACACTCGTGAAGTGGTACACGGGATGACGGAATCTCCGGAAATTGTCAATGAGGCGACGGGCAACCGCATGGAGAGGGTGATCACGGGGGGGGCCGGGTTCTTGTTCAAAGGCGAAGGGTTTTACATCACCGAAAACCGTTCCTCCAACTACAAGGCTTCTGAGAAAGCCGAAACCTCCACGCCCCCTCCAGCTCCAGCCCCCGCTTGCGGTGCCGGTGGGTGCGGGGCTTGCGCGGCCTGATGGACGCCTTTCGGGCTGCGCGGATCATTGACCTGGCACGGACGCGAGGGGCTGATTTCGCCGAACTGTTTGTGGAAGAAACCCAGTTTTCGTCCTTGCTGTTGCGCGATCGCAAGATCGAGTCGGCGACGGCGGGGACAGAATTTGGCATTGGGTTGAGGATGATCTTCGGGTCCCAAGTCCTGTATGGTCACACCAGCCGCGAGGAAGAGGAATCCCTTTTCAAGCTGGTCGAGGACCTTGCCGGGGCTCGGCCTCGTGGACGTTCCCACCTCGATCTGGGGGATCCCATCGACGGAAAACCCCTTCCCGAAAAACTTCGTTCGCGAGCGATTCATCCGGGCGACCCGATGTTGGATGGCCGAATGGAAGCGGTGCGGAAAGCGGACGAAGCCGCACGAGCGGTTTCCAGCAAGGTGGCTCAAGTGAGTGCCACGGTACTACATCGCCACAGCCGGATCGCCATTTTCAATTCCGAAGGTCTGGATGCTTCGGATGACAGAACTTGGACGCGCATGACCGTCGCCGTGGTTGCGGAAGATGGTGGCCAGCGCCAAACCGGAAGTGAAGCTCCAGGATTGCGTCGGGGGCTGGAGTTTTTGGTGGACTTGGATGTGCAGAAATTGGCGACCGTCGCCGCCGATCGCGCGGTCCGCATGCTGACAGCCCAGCCTGCTCCCGCCGGAGAAATGCCTGTATTGATTGGAAATGGATTTGGCGGGGTAATTTTCCACGAAGCTTGTGGACACCCGCTTGAGACCGAAGCACTTCGGCGCAAAGCCACTCCTTTCGCGGGTCGGATCGGGGAAGCGATTGCCCAGCCTTGCCTGACGGCGGTGGACGACGGGACCATCCCCGATGCCTGGGGATCGTTGGACATGGATGATGAAGGCTCTCCCACCCAAAAAACAACTCTGATCGAGAAGGGCGTTTTGCGGACATTTCTTTCCGATCGCATCGGTGCCGCCGAATGTGGTGTCCCACGTTCGGGAAGTGCTCGTCGTGAAAGCTATCGCTACGCTCCGGTTTCCCGAATGCGAAACACCTTCATTGCCCCAGGCGAGAGTTCGATGGACGACATGATGCGCTCCATGAACAATGGGCTTTGGGCGGTGCGCATGGGCGGAGGATCGGTCAATCCGGCAACGGGCGAATTCAATTTCTCTGTGGAAGAGGGTTACATGGTCCGAGGTGGCAAAGTGGAAGAGCCCGTTCGCGGAGCGACCCTTACGGGCAAAGGCCATGAAATTCTCCCGCGCATCCGGATGGTGGGATCGGATCTCGAATTCGCCCCAGGAACCTGTGGAGCCTCCTCTGGTCTGGTTCCTGTTTGCGTGGGCCAACCGTCGATTCTTGTAGATCCCATCTTGGTGGGAGGACGGGCATGAACCTGAATGCCCAAGATGCCCTGGAACGAATCCTTTCAAAGGCCAAAGCTGTCGGAGCCCAAACGGCGGACGCCATGTTCGAAGAATCGGAAAGCTTGTCGGTCGAAGTCTTTGAAGGGGCCGTGAAAAACCTGGAGCGGTCCGACAATGTGGGCATTGGATTGCGCGTCTTGGTCGATGGCAGACCTGGATATTCTTTTACGGAACGATTGACGGAAGAGGCGATCGAGCGCTGCGCGCGCGATGCCGTGGCCCTTTCCCGCTTTACCGACCCGATCGACATTGATCTTCCCCTCCTCTCGGTTGGGGCTTCGGGTCACGACCTGGACTTGATCGATCCATCGGCCGCGGAATGGACCCCGGACCAGATGGTGATGGCTTGTTTGGAAGCGGAAGAAGAGGCTCGTGCGGCGGATCCCCGAATTCACAACGTTCCTCATTTGGGCACCACTCGCTCTCGAGGCCGGATGCTTTTGGCCAATTCCAAAGGATTCCGCGGGAGTCGGGAATCGGCCTCGGTATCCTTTGGGATTGGCGTCGTGGCTCGTGAATCGGAGATCGACAAAATGGGTTGGGAGGGGATTTCCTGGCGCAATGCGGCAAATCTCGCTCCCAAAGCGATGGCGCAGGAGGCCGTTTCCAGGGCGGTTTCGATGTTGGGGGCCAAGCCGATCTCGCCAGGGAAAATCCCTGTGGTGTTTGATGAACGAGTATCAGGTCAATTTCTAGGAATCTTTCTCGGATCGTTCCTTGCCGATGCGGTACAGAAAGGTCAATCGCGACTGGTCGGGAAAATCGGAGAGCAAATCAGCGTTGCGGGCTTTTCGCTTTCCACGCAGCCTCATTTGAAGGGAATGTCAGGTTCGAAACTTTTTGACGGAGAAGGCGTTTTGACTCATCCGCGGGCCCTCGTGGAGGATGGTGTTTTGCGAGGTTTCCTCCATAATCTGGAAACATCCAGGAAGGATGGAATTCTCCCAACGGGTGACGCGACACGCAGTTACACCGGAAAGGTGTCGGCCGGCTTCTCCAATTTGATGGTTAAATCCTCTACGGAGGTTTCCAAGGAGAAAATTTTTTGCGCCTATCCGAAAATCCTCCATGTCGTCAAAATGGAGGGTTCAACCGCTTGCAATGCGGTTTCCGGGGATATTAGTATCGGGGTTCAGGGGTACCTGATCGAAAATGGTTGCACAATTCCTGTCGATCGGGTTTCACTTTCTGGAAATTTTTTCGACATTTTATACAAGTTGGAAGCTTGTGGTGATCGCTATCGCCCTGGGATCCACTCGAGTTTCGTACCAGCTCTAGTTTTTTCTGAGATGAGCTTGGCTTCTTGATCCAAGATGCTAGGGGAATGTTAGAGAAAAAGGTCAGGTTCGAGTTTCGAAATTCCTGCCAAAAAGGGTGTTCACCCAAGGATCGAAAATAGCGAAATCGTTGTTATCATGCTCAAACCGGAGGTACCCCAATGAAAAGATCGAAGACATGGCTGATCTTGGCTGTTTTCACATCATACCCTACTTTCGCGGTGACTTACAACGCGGATGTTGTTTTTGGATCAGATAACAATGCCGGAACCGTCGGCAGCCCGTTCAAGACCCTCGCGAAATGCTTGACTTCACTGAAGGCCGCTGGCGACGTATGCGAACTCGCCGGAGGAACCTACGATGCAGGCGGAGTGGTCAACGCTTCGGGCACTACAACCAATCCGATCGTCATCCAGGCCCGTGCAGGTCAGTCCGTGACCATCCGGCAAGGCGTGGTGCCGACCTGGGTGAGTTCGGGGAATAATCTTTGGAGCACAAGTTTCGATTACACGTCGTTGCTTGCAGCCCAACGCGCGAACACCAACTATTACGAACGCGGCATCCTGCTCTGGCAAGATTCGGTTCGGACCTTGCCTGAGGCGTCCTTTCCCCACCTTCCCGCCAATTCGAACGGGTTCCATCCCACGATCATTTCCCAGATAGGAACTTCACCGACTTTGGTGGTGAACCCACAAATTCCCAACGTGGATCTGCGTGGCGCGAGAGCGATGATCTATCCTTACCTAGGGGCTGAGGTCGAAGCCCGCCCCGTGATTAGTTCGGGCCCCGGACAAGTCAGCATCACCATGGGGTTTAACTTCATGGAGGTGGGCAAACCCTTTTTCCTACAAGGTGCCAAGGGTTTGATCGGCCAAGATTGGGAATGGGCTTGGGACCAGGCAACAGGTAAGATCTGGATTCAAATGCCTGCAGGCATGGATCCCAACCAAGCCAAAGTGCGCGTCCAAAACTCCTCCACCGCATTTACCTTGCAAGCGGCCAGTAACGTGGTCATTCGCGACATCCACTTCAAGGGTGTGGTGCCGGTTGCCTCGGCAGGATCCGTCGGGGTTCAATACCAGAGGCTCACCATCAAGGAGCCGGGCATCCTCAACTTCACGGACGAGACATACTTATTTATTCAAAAAACGGGACTTGTGGTTCAGGATCAAGCCCAGGTAACCTATTCCGTCATCGACGGATGCAACGGCCGCTGTTTGGATGTGTATGGCGACAACGTGATGGTCTATAACAATTTCATCAGCAATGCATCTCGTTTAGGTCAGTTCGATGGAGCCATCACGGTCGAGGGCATGGGTGCCTTCATCAAGCAGAATCGCATCGAGAATTCTGGGCGCGATGGGGTTGCCTTCATGACACCTGCCGTCCAGAACAGCATCGTGCGCCGCAACCTGATCCTGAACTGCGGCCTCCAAGCTTATGACGCTGGAGGTGTGATCATCGGTGCGCACCCCAATGGGGCTGTGACGATCGATTCCAACTTGATCGAGAACGTTGGCCACGGCGGTTCGGGCATCTTCTTGGACGAAAATACCCAGCAGAACGTGATGTCTAGCAATGTGATCGGGGGCACGAGGGTCGGCCTGATGATGCGGGGAGACATTAATGCCGCCGTGAAAACCTGCAACTTCAACTTCTTCGGCAACAACACCATTCTCCAGAGCACATCGGCATTCGCGGCAGTCCGTGATATCAATGACATCTCGGCAACGCGGATTTTCGACAACATCACCAACGCCCCGCCGCTGGTAGAGACCATTGTGGCCAACGCCCTTGTTATCAGGGCGTCTTCGGAGGCCGAATTTGTTGGGCTTGGCGCGTATTGGAGAGGCAACTTGCAGCCAGGGGTTGACCCCTTGCTTGCCGATGTCGCCAATTTCAACTTCACTCCTACCCTTGGATCTCCGGCGATTGACATTGGGGTGTATTACGGTCGGGATTTCAAAGGAGCCGGTCCTGATGCCGGTGCGGTGGAAGCCCAGACGACCCAGTGGGTCTACGGCCCCTACGATCCTCCGGCTCCTTCCAATCCCACCATGGGTTTTGAGGATCTGAGCAAGTGGAATCCTCCCTCCTGGGACAACACGCCCTACACCAAAACTCTGTCCACCGATCGGGTGGAAGGCACGACCTCGATGGCCATCACCACGTCGGGATTCAAGGCGATCCAAAGCTCGGCCCTGAATCAATCCGACATCAAAGGACTTGGATTCGTGAAGTGGAACATGAAACTTTCCACCTTGCAGCCCAATCCCTACTGGATCGGTGCCGTTCAAATCTTGGTTTCCTGCCCGTCCATGGGAGTTTACAATGCATGGGTGGGACAGATCGAACTGACCGGACTGGCTCAGGCCCAATGGATTGAATCCGTCTTGCCGATCCCGGGAGATGTGGCTTCCAAGCTCCAAGGCAAGCAGTTTTCGGACTTCCAGTTGACCCTGACGGTCAACACGCCCCAAGGTGAGGGACCGATCTTGTTCGACAACCTTCGCCTCCTTCCCTAAAAGAAGCGATCGCCGAAAGCGCTGAGGATTCAAGCCTCCTTCTCGATGTCCCGCAACGGGTACGAAATCGAGAAGGGGGCTTTTTTCATGGTCGACAATTGTCAGATGCGCTTTGGCTCCCGACAGAAATGGTTCAAAAATTGAAACCAGGCTTCCGGCAATCTCGGATTGGTCATCGCTCAAAGAACCAATGTGGATGGCATTAAGGGGGGCGTGAAAGGCCTTCGCCTGACATGGGTGGTCCCTCACCCGTCGACCGTGCGGGATCTAGGTGGAGCTCTCTCAGAGAACCTGCGGAGCGGTGGGTTCCCAAGCAACCTCGGCGTTGGTGAGGAGGGAATGCTTGGAACTAGTTCGAGGAACGAGAGGGGATTTCGAACCAAGTGGGCTGGTTCTTGCGCTCCTGCGTAGGGACAGAAATTGGTTGAGGTGAATCGGCTTGGTGAAATCATCAGGGGAATTGGACATGAAATTGGCGACATTGCCGGTCAAAATGATCATAGGGTATGCTTGCTCCCGGAGGGGTCGTGAATGGATTTTCGCAAAAGGGGATTGCGAAAAGATTTCGAAAGAATGTAACGAGAAAGCCCCCAACTTGGGTGTGCATACTTTGTAGAACGCATCGACAAACGAATCATGTTCAGGTGCGCTAGAAAGAACGGGGAATTGCCTCAGTCAGCCAATCCCTATCCTAAGGAAGAGCTGGATTTTTCCCTAAGCGGAAGGCAAAAGCGCGTCCAGGATTTTGCCGCACAGCCCCTTGCTCGACGGATCGAAGGGGAAGCCCGCGAATTCGGTGGCCTGCAAGGACATCAACAGTTGGCCCAGCTCGACGGACTGCTCTTCGGACCACCCCAAGCCGACCGGCGCGTTGTCCTGGACTTCTTGGCTGGTCCAGGCGCGAGAATCGTCCCCCAAGCGCACGGCCAGAGCGTTGGTCAGAATTTGTCGAATCTGACCGGCCGCCACCTTGTCGTCCTTGGGTTTGGGAAGCTTGGCGAGCTTCTTTCGAAGGGCCAAAATCCGGCGGCGTTGGCGGGCGGTCGTGGACAAGCGGTCGCGTAGGAAACGAACCAACAGCCAGATCATGCCGAACAGCGCACAAAGGGACCAAATCACGGCCGACACCTTGCCGAAGGCGATCCAGAATTTGTCTACCGGGCCCAGCACGGGCCCCATGGCATGCGCCGCAGCGCGAGAGGTGTCGGCGCTGGCGGTGGCCGGAGCCGGTGTGACGTTCAAGCGAGGCAGTGCAATGGATTTTTGCTGGAAGGATTTTTTGTTGGGGTCGAACCAGGCGAAATGGGCCGAATCAAGGTCGACGCGGCCACTTTGGCGCGGGACCAACACGATGCGGCGCGTGAGCCGGGTGTGCAACACGCCGCCCCGCCAATCCTTTGACCAGTCGTCCTGGGGAGGATAGGCTTCCACGCCTTTAGGAGCCGTCCACAAGGGGACGCCGCTGGCCTGGGGCTGGCCGTCGCCCTCCAAGATCAAGGTCAACGTGGTGCCGTCACCGGCTCGCAACGAATCTTTTTCCAACTTGGCCTCGAGCTTGAATTCGCCGACACCTCCTTGGAACGCCGTCGGACGATTTTTGTCCGGAACGGCAAGAATCTCCAGCGGGACTTCCTGGGTACGTGCCGAACCGTCGACCACACGGCGATGTCCCATCATGGCCTCGAACGGGTCCTGTCCGCTCATCATCGCCTCGAATGGGTCCATGCCCATGGATTGCTCCACGATGCGGTAGTCCATCGAGGTGCTGGGCAAGGTTTGGTGGCCTGGTTTCAACGGAAACAAGCTGCCGGTCAAATCGAGCCGTCCAAATCGTTTGCCATTTTCTGTCACGACTTGCATCTGCAACTTTTGGCTGTCGGGCGATGCGCTGTAAAACCCATTCCCCAACGCGGTGCGCACATCGGGGAATTTGCGGACTTCGAATGGACGATCGGCGGTAAGCCGCCAGGTGAAGGGCACTTGCTGGCCCACATAGACGCTGCGCTTGGAAACCAGCGTGAAGGTGCGCACGTCCTGGGGGGCGTCGACGACCTTGACTTCGCCGCGACCCAAATCCTTGCCCTGAAAGGTGACCGGTCCGACCGCATAGGTGCCCGGCTTGGGCGCGGTCAGCCGGAGCGTAAACTGGACTTGGGTGATGTGCTGGCGAGTCACCTTGAAGTTGACGATCGAAACCTGGTCGGAGGTGGATTGGTTGCGATCTTTGGAGGCGAGGGTCACTCCGGCGGGGAGTTGGACTTCGGGCCAGGGCAGGTCTTTGCCCTCGTCGTCGACGGAGACGGTTACAATCAAGGGAATCTGTTCCCCCACGCGAACCTGTCGGGCCGCCAGCTGGGCCTGGACGCCCAACACGGCGCTCCAGGACGAGGCGGCAAGCGTCAGCAAAGCCGCCGCGAATCTACCAGTCCGGACCATCATCATCATCCTTCTTCTTGGGGGCAGCCTTCTTGGTCTGACTGTTTTCCTGGGCTTGGGCCGCTTCCAACAAGCGTGCGGCATCCTGCTGCTGGATTTGTTGTTGGGGATCGCTCTTGGGCTGATCCGGTTTATTGTCCTTGTTCTTGTCGTCGGGCTTTGGCTTCTTGCACTGGCTGCGCAGGCGCAACGCAAGGTCCAAGTTGCGGGCGGCTTCATTCCAGCCCGGGCGCAACTTGAGGGTTTGGCGCAAATCGTCGATGGCTCCATTCACGTCGTTTTTGCCATCGTCGGTTTCACCTGCCGAGGCAGAATCTTGGGGACTCGGCGCTTTGGGAATCATGGCCGCTTGGTGCTTGGCCTTGGCCGTTTCATAGCGCGCAGTCCCGCGGTTGTACAGGATGCGGGCGCGGTCCTGCGGGGATTTGGCGTGCGACAAGGCCTGGCCCAGGGCGGCATCGGGCGAAGCCTTGTGGGTGCGGGCCTGGACGGTTCCCAGATTGTAGGCATAGCGAGAATCAGAAGTGTCGGCCTGAGACGCCTTTTCCAGGTGGCTCAGTGCGGCGGTGGTATCGCCCTTGGCCAGGGCGTCGAGACCGCGACGATTTTCGCGCGGAGCGTTGGCGCCCAAAAGGCTCCAAAGCGCGAGACTTGCGACAAATCCCGTCATTTCTTCCTCCTTCTTCCCGAGGGCAATCCAATTTCCAAGATCAAAAGGAACAATGCGGCTCCCAAGAACCAGGGAAACCGATCGATGTGCTCCAGCTTGAAGCCCGGCTTGCCAGAAACCCCGGATACTCCATTGACGACCATGGCCACGGGCGCGAGCGCCCACGAGACGGGAGACAATTCGAGATAGGAACCGTTGG
>CAIKAA010000192.1 GCA_903825275.1 uncultured Fibrobacterota bacterium
CCCCGCGAGTACCAGCTGGAATTGGCCAACCGCAGGATTTGCCCCGACAGGACGGGATCCATTGAGATCAATTTGCCGACATGGGCAAGGTCGACTTCGTCTTTGCCCAATTCCTGATCCAGCTTGATCACGACTTGCGGAAGACTCGGGAGTTTGGCACCTTCCTCAAGGATCGCCTTGAGTGGGTCGATTTTGGAATTGTCGTCAGCCATGCAAACCCAGCTTACCATTCTCTCGGGGAGAATGCAAAAGCCTGTCCAAGGAGTCTAGGCGGCTCCCGATTGAAGCATCCAAAGCCGATGGTAAAGGCCATGGGCGGCCATCAGTTCTTCATGTGTCCCGCGTTCGCGGATCTCGCCGTGCGAGACGACCAGGATCAGGTGGGCGTCCCGGATCGTGGAAAGCCGGTGGGCAATCACCAGGGAAGAGCGCTTTCCCAGCACCTCTCGGGTGACTTCTTGGAGGGCCTGTTCGGATTGGGCGTCGATCGATGCCGTCGCCTCATCGAGGATCAAAACCGCCGGGTCATGGCAAAGGGCGCGGGCAAAAGACAACAATTGTCGTTGTCCGGTCGATAACCTAGCACCGCGCTCTCCCACCTCGGTGTCCATGCCGTCGGGAAGGGAGTCGACCAAATCGCCCAGTCGAACGGCTTGGAGCAATTCTCGGACGCGTTCGCGCGAGACCTCGCGCCCCATGGCCACGTTCTCGCAAAGACTTCCGGGGAACAAGTAAGGTTCTTGGGGAACGATTCCCAGGGCCTTGCCGCGTTCTTCGCCTGAAAGTTCGCGGAGGTCGATTCCCTCCAATGCGACGACACCGGATTGGGGGTCATAGAACCGGCACAACAGCGAAGCGAGCGTCGATTTGCCACTACCGGTGGCACCAACCAAAGCCACCGTCTGCCCCGGTTCGATGGTGAAATCGGCGCCCTTGACCACCGGGTGGTCCGGATCGTACCCGAAGGTCACCGCGCGAAACTCGACGCGTCCCTCCGGTGCCTTTGGAAAGAGTTTGGGACCTGAGGGGATGGCCGTGTATTCGTCCGAAAGCTGGAAGACCCGTTCGGCAGCGGCAAGGCTCTGCTGCAGGTTGGTGATGCGGTCGGACAATTCACGCAGGGGACGGAAAAACATTCCCATGGTCCACGAGAACGCCGCCAAAGTGCCCAGGCTCGCGGTTCCCGATTGGAAGAGCGACGAGCCGACGAAGAACAAACCCGCCGTGGCCAGCTCGGTCATGATGTTCAGGCTGGGGAAGTAATAGGAGAAGTAACTGACATTTTGGAACCAAGTGTCGCGCAAGGTTCCGTTGTGGAAGGCGAACGACCGGATGCGTCGGTCCCGCAATCCAAAGGCGCGCACCAGCGCCGATCCATCGAGATTTTCCTGCAAGGATGTATTTAGGGAAGCCAATTCCTGTCGCACCCGCCGGTTGTTGTCGCGCACCTGCAACCGAAAGATGTGGGTGACCAAAAGCATGAAGGGCAAGAAAGCCAGGCAGCAAAGGGCCAGCCGCCAATCGACCATCAGCATGTAGCCGGTGCCGAACACGATCATGAGAAGGGAGCCGGTCAGGTCCAGCACGACTTCCGAAAGCAAGCGGTTCACTGAATCCACATCGGTGTTCAGGCGGGTCATCAGTTCGCCCACCGGTCGCTTGTGGAAAAAGGCCATTCCCTGCGACAAAACGTGTCGCCACAAATGGGAACGAAGCCCGTGCACGATGGTGGCCGAGACGTATTCGATGGCCACCGCACGCAAAAATCCCGAAGCCGCTCCACCCGCCACGGCCGCGAACAGCAAGATCACCATCCAGTGGATGCGGGAAAGGTCCATCCCCGCTTGCAAGGCGTCGACAATCCGGCGCAACAGGTGCGGCCCGGCGAACGGCAACAAATCTTCGGCAGCCATCAGACAGGCCGCAAGGGCCAGCAACCCCTTCACCGGTTTGGCGAAGGGCCACAACCGTTTGACCAAAGACGCGTCGGATCCCTTTTTCACGATTCCTCAATCTCCCGTTGGAGAGCCTGCATGAACCAAGCCTTGGCGTAGTATCCATTCCCCGCGACCAGCTCTTCGTGGGTGCCTTGCTCGATGGTCGTTCCTTTGTCCAGTACCAGAATCCGTTTGGCGAACCGGAAGGCCGAGTACCGGTGGCTGGTGATCACCAAACTCCGACCCGCGAGCAATGGCCCGAGGCGTTCCAGAATGCGGGTCTCGGTTTGGGCGTCGACCGCCGAGAGGGTGTCGTCCAAAAGCAAGACCGGAGCGATGCGCGCCAAGGCCCGCGCCAAAGCCAATCGTTGGCGTTGCCCACCGGACAAATTGATGCCGCGCTCCCCAAGCATCGCCTGCAAGCCCCCGGGAATCTGGGGAAGATCTTGGTCAAAGCAGGACGCGTGGATCCAGGGATTGGGGTCGAAGACCAGATTCGATTCGGATCGGCCCAAGGCGATGTTCGCTTCGATCGTGTCCGAGAACAAGAATCCATCTTGGGGAACGATCGAGAACAGCGAGGTCGCTTCGTCGGCCGACAAGCGCGACAAATCCTGTCCATCCACGAAGACGGTTCCCACCGGTGGTCGGCGCAGCCCCGACAAAAGATGGAGCAAGGTGGTTTTCCCGGACCCAGGTCCTCCCGCGACCCCCAAACCTTCACCTGGTTCCAACCGCAAGGAGACGTCGTTCAAGACCCAAGGCCGAGTTTCGGAATACCGGTAGGACAAATTTCGCACTTCCAGCAAAGGAAGAGTTGAGCGCGGACCGGGAAGGATTTCAGAAGTGGAGTTGGCTTCTTCGAGCTCGGTTTGGGTCATGTCGCGTTCCAAGGTTCTCATTCTCTTGAGGCTCGTGGTGCCGCGCTGCAACATGCTCGAAACCCAGCCCAGTCCGATCAACGGCCACTGGAGACGGAAGAAAATCATCACCGCGGTCGAAAGAGTTCCCACCGTGGTTTCGCCGTGGGCCACCATGGATGAACCACGCCACACCAAAATGACCATTCCCAATCCACCCATTGCCGAAACCGCAGGCCACATGGCTCCGGTCGACCAGGCCGAACGACTTTGGGCTTGGCGCAAACTGTCCGAATGGGTTTCCAGCTTGGACGCGAACGTTTCTTCGCGGCCATAACCCTTCACGACGATCATCCCCGACAAGGAATCACTGGTGAAATTGGAGAGGATCGTGAGTTTTTCCTGGATGCGCGCAAAGGCCTTGTGCATCGCCTGCATCGCGCGGTTGGCCACCAAGGGCATCACCGCCAACGGCAAAAAGGCCCAGATCGCCAATCGCCAATCGCGCCACAGCAGGTATCCAACCGAATAGACGATGAAAAGACCGGTCCGGAACAGGTGCAACAGGGCGGGCCCCAAAACATCGCGAATGCGGTCCAGGTCGGAAGTGGCCAACGTCATGAGTTCACCCTTGGGGTGGCGATCCTGGAACGAGGCGGGCATGCGCATGAGCCGCTCGAAGAAACGCTGCCGCAAGTCGTATTCCATGGCACGCGAGGCGCGAATCACAAGATACCGCTGGGCCCAAAGCAGGAAGGCCCCCAAGACGGCGGCGGCCACCATCTTTTCCAACACTCCCATGACCTGGGGCTTGCCCCATCCACCGCGAAGCCCGTCGATCAACACACCGACCAGGTGAGGAGAGACTTGTTCCAGAGCGACCGACAACAGAGTCGCCAAAATCCCCAAGCCCACCTGCCATCGCCAAGGTTTTAGCTGGGTCCAAAGGTACGGGAACAGCGAATCGGAATCAGGCTTTGCCATCAGAACCCCCACCGCTGGGACAATATTTGTCTTGCGTAACTTGCGGCCAACATCGTCTTGGCGTCCACAAACACTCCTCGGTCGATCCTCGCGTAAAATTCCGATACGGGAATCGACAGAAGCTCCAATTCCTCACCGGGGTCCGGATGGTTTTTGGCAATCTCGCAATCCTGGGCAAGGAACAGGTCCATCCAGCCATCGGAATATCCTTCCGCATGGGCGTAATGCAGAAGGTGGAGGAATCGCCCTGCCACCAGGCCGGCCTCTTCCGACAATTCCCGTCGTGCGGCATCCAGGGCATCCTCGCCCGCATCGCGCACCCCGGCGGGAAGTTCGAGGATCACTCGGTCGATCGCGGGCCGGAACTGGCGAACCAATTTCACGTCGCCACGAACATCGACTCCCAGCACGCACACCCCCGACCGCACCTGGACAACCTCGCGAATCACCGGTGGTTCACCTAGGAAGCGCAAAACGTCGACGGAAAGGTATCCGCCCTGAAAGACGCGAGATCGGCTCTGGAGGTCGACCCGCAACTCAATGTCTCCAAGAACATCTTTGGATTCGATGGAACTCACTTGGCTCCTAAGATACCTGGACTCGAGTTCGATGCCCCGTCCACTGTCCTCACTTTCCGAACTCGCGATCCAAAATTTCCCGGATGAAACGGTCCACCGAAACGGGATAGAAGCGGGGTTGGGGACAAGAAATCAATCCCGTCCGGGTGTCTTCTGCCCGCGCCAGTTCGTCTTCCACACCCTCCAAAAGGGCTTCGAAGGGCTCGGGACGATGATCGATCTTCAAGTGATCGTGTCGGATTGACTTCGAGGAATCGCGGGCCACAGCGAATTGGAAACTGCGCCCGACTAATTCTTGATCCATGAATCCGTCATCGCCATCGAACACCTGCCCGAATTGCTCGGCGATTTGGCGCATCGTGAGCACCAGACGTTGCGAGACCATGATGGTTCCGGAGATGTGCACGGAAGCTCCATCGACAGGTCCAACCAGGCGATAGGGAAGCTCGTGGTAGCCTGTGACAAATCCTGTCACCGGACGTCGAACAACCCGGGTGCCATCAAAAACAGACTTTAGCGAAGATTCTAAATCCATGGAAGGTGCAAAGATAGGTCCCTCTTGCGCCAAGGACCTCGCCACCACGACCCGTGAGGCGTTTCGACCCGCACCCCCCTCTCGCCGAGCTCCACCCTCACGGCTCCTTCTGGAGTTCGCCAAAGGCGGGCCCCAACGGAATCCAGCCGAGCCAGCACCTCGGGATGGGGGTGGCCGTAGCGGTTGGTCTTGCCATAGGAAAGGATCGCTTGGGTGGGCCTGACCAGACGCAACCAATCGCTGGAGGAGGAATGCTTGGAACCGTGGTGGCCCACGAGCAGGACTTGGCTTGCCAAGGGAAGTCCGGAAGCGATTTGGAAGGATTCAGAAACGGAATCGGCATCGCCGGGAATCAAGGCTCGACAGGAATCAAATCCCAGGCGAAGGACCAAACTCGCCTGGTTTCGCGGCACGTTCGTTCCAAAAGCCGGCGCCAACACCTCGCAACGCGCGCCATCTCCGTAGGTCAGGGTTTGACCGGCCGTCCATTTTTGGACGGTCCATCCCCGGGAAACCAGCGAGGCTCGCACCGAATCAAACTGACTAGAGGCCGGCGTTCCCGAATCGGAGGCCAAGAACAATCGAGTGGGTCGTACCCGATGAGAGAGCCAGCCAAGGCCGCCGAAATGGTCGAAATCGGCATGGCTGATGACCACCGCATCGAGCCTGTCCATTCCCAAAATCCGCATGGCTGGCAAAATGGCGTCTCTCCCGGCATCTCGACCTTCCTCGGTGCGGGATCCTGGCCCGGCATCGATCAACCAATTTCTGCCCGAAGGCCATTTCACCAATGTGGCGTTCCCCTGTCCTACATCCAGGAACACGAGCTCCAATCGATGTTGATTTGGCCTGGACAAGTGCCAGCCGAGCGCCAAGCCTGCGCCAACCAGAATCACCCAGACCTTGGTGGCGATCTGGGAACGGTTCGTCAACCCCAGCAAAACCACCATTGCCAATACTTCGCAAACCACGACCGGATCGGGGCGCCCCACGACGAGGGCTCCCCAAGCCCACTGTCCGGCGTGGAGGGCAACGACATACACCAACCGAGCGCACCCTTCTGCCGCCCCGGCGAACCCCCACGAAACCCAGGCAGGAAGCCCGCCTAGCATCACGGTGGCCAAGGCCGCGAGAAACCCCACGGCAAAGGCCGTGGCCGAAACCAAACCAGCGGGAATGCCAATCCAGGCCACTGTGCCCACATGCCAAGCCAGCACCACGGCGGTGGCAAGGGTCGCAGCCGTGGAAGCGCACAAGGGCGCCAGGATCCAATCGTGGACTTTACCGCGTTGCCATCGCAGAGGGAAAAGGTTCGTGAGAGCCGGGGCGACCCACAATAGGGCAGCTGTGGCGAGAAAGGTTAGTTGGGCACCCATCTGGAAGGGCGTGTTGGGGTCGAGGCAAAGGATCAGAGCGGCGGCCAGAAACAAACTATTTCCCAAATGGGGGCGCCTTCCGAGGACCATCGCCAGTGCCAAGGCGACAAAGGCGACCATGGATCGGGTCACAGGTGGCGGAAACTGAAGCAACCAAGAATAGGCGACCACCACCAACGCCGCAGCAATCCAGGCCACCCGACGGGGAACACGCACCAACGACAATAGGAGGACCAAGCCACCACCGAGGACGGCAATGTGGAATCCGCTGACCGAAAGCATGTGGAACAATCCACTTTGCCGAAAGGCCTCCAGGGCCGGTGTCGGCAAGGCGTTGTTCTTGGCGAGAAGGGTTGCGGTCCACATGGCGGCGGAAGCCGGATCCAATCGACGGCGTAGAATTGTGGTGACCAAGACATCGATCCGGCGGCGGACGCCTTCGCCAAAATCTGTCATTCCATGGACCTTCGCTGGGCCAGGTTCCTTCCAGGTCAAAAATCCTTCCAGACCTGCGCTGGCTCCCCAATCTCGGGCTTCAAAGCCACCCGGATTGGTCGCTTCGCGCAAGCCCTTGAGCACCCCCTCGCCAGAAAGGGTATCGCCCAAACGTCCCTCGGAACAGCGAACTCTCCGACCCTGGAGGGCCGGATCTGGACCCGACAACACCTCGCACTCGCCCTTGCCTAGACCTGTTTGTCGGTCCATCACCACGCGAAATGTCCCTTGGCGGTCTACTGGAGCGGGAGCCCCTTCCCAAAAAAATCCTGTGGCCAGTTGGAGGACAAGGCCGCCCATTACCCCAAGACGCGAGCCCAAAGAACTCGCCCAAAGCAACCCTATGCCCAAGAACGCGGCACCCGCAAAGGGCGCCACCGGCATGGGGAGCGCCATGCACAACCAACCCGAAACCACCCCAGCACAAAGCCAGATCCCCCGCAAGGGGTCACAAAGTTCTCGGAGGGATGGACCGTTGCGCACCGGTTAAAATTCCTTGTTAGAGATCAACTCCGCCCGTTCTAAGGCGAGCCGGAAAGGATCAAGGGGATGTCTTCGAGCAAGACCAGTTTGGTCGGAGAGCCTGCACTTGTCGGCTCCAGGGCAGTTCCGAACATCGCCCCGTCGCCTTGGGCGTAGGTTGCGGCACCCGCCTCCTGCAAAGCCTTGAGGCCCCAAAGTGCGTCACCGCCCATGTCATCCAGGACAAATCCTGTCGCATGGGCGCCAAACTCCCGAGCGGCCGATTGGAAGAGCCCATCCGCGAACCGACAGGGCTCGGCCGAGGTTGACGCCTCCTTGACCATGCAGCGAAAGACGGAACCGTCCCGCTCCACCAACAGCTGTTTTCCGCCTGGCGCCAAATAAACATGTCCAGATTGGATCATGTCCCCGGATTCTGCAACTTGGACGCTCAGAGCCAGCTCTTGATTCAACGATTCCGCGTAGGCATTGACAAGTTCCCGAGGCATCTGGTGGGCCACCAGGATCCCTGGGGCACTGTGAGGGATGCGACCCAGGATCGATTCCAGTCCTTGAGCACCCACCGAGGAACACCCGATCACGACGACCCGCTGGGTTTGGGGGTCGGACTTGATCATCTTCGTCGAGGATCTCAAAACCGAAGTGGAGGAGATCAACCGCTGGTTTTTCGAAAAAGCCGCCACCCGTATGATTCCGGCCAAATCGTCCGCCGCCACGTCCAGGAATTCGCTGACATCGAGCTTGGGCTTGGGGATGATCGCAAACGCCCCCAGTTGCAAGGCTTGGATCGTGACTTCGGCTCCGGCTTGGGCAAGGTTGGAACAAATCACCACAGGAAGCGGACGAGTCGACATGATCTGGCGAAGAAAGGCGATCCCCGCCATTTTCTGCTTTTCGACATCCAGAACCACGACATCGGGCCAAGCGGCTTCCATTTTTTCCAAGGCCCGAAAGGGATCGGCTACGGAAGCCACGACCTCGATGTCCTTGTGCCTTTGGAGTCCCTCTTCCAACACCCTTCGAGCCACGAAGGAATCGTCGACGATCATCACCCGGATCACTTC
>CAIKAA010000193.1 GCA_903825275.1 uncultured Fibrobacterota bacterium
TCAATCTCCTCGGGTCTGATTCCCCGACCGCTGCGTGAATCAAACCTTGGCGGGGCACCTCTGGTGCCAAAGCCTGTCCTGAGCCCTTCGACTTCGCCCTTGGCACCGAAGGTGCCCGCCAGCCGATTTCAAACCATGGCGGTCGACCAGGATCAGGTGTGCCTCAGGACAGGCTTGACGACTGCTACCGCACAGCGAAACCCGCAGGGCACCTTGGGTGCCAAGGGTGGTTTATTGGAGGGACGCCCAGAGTTTCTGTTTCCGTTCCGGGGCCGCAATTTCTGGGAAACTCACAGCCCGAACCGATTGATTTTGGAGCATTTTTGGGAGGTCACTGCGGAAAGAATAGGTTTTCATCAAGTCTCCTCAGGTGGATCGAAAAACCGGAAAGACTTGCACGTTCATCTGCATCAGTCGGTCTTCCTTCAAGCAATCTTCTGCAAGAGAACGCAAGGCCCTGCGAAAGCGCCGGATTTCGATTTCAATTTCGGGCCATCGCGAAGAGGGAATCGAGAACGAGAGGGTAGAGAAATTCCGTTCCGACTCGGGAGTGGTGTCCAAGGCGAAATGGGCCAATTCCAAGTAGGAGTGCTGGTAGGCAGCGATCGCTTCTTCGCGAGATTTCAATCCGCTGGTCAGGGATCGCACATCCGACCGACGTACCAACCCAGCGTCGTCAACTTCTGTCAATCCCCAATGAAGTAGCTTCTCGATGACGTGTTTCACTTCTGCTGCCAATAGGGGCGGAGAAAATCGTTTCCCAAAAGCCTCCGCGTTTCCATCGAAGGGTTCAACCCATAGCGCGTCTCGAATCATGGCGTATTTGTAATCGCTCCAAAACTCGCTTTGGTCTGGTTGGAGATGCGTGCCTCCACCGGACCGACAGCGGTGCATGGAATGGAGTGCATTCTGTTTCATTGCCAGATCGTTGGATTGGTTGTAATCAACCATCGCCTTGAAATAGTCCGCCTCCAAGCCTTTGAGCTCCATCAATCGCAACAATCCCGAAACGGTTCGTGGTCCCATCTTCACTTGTCCCGAAAGAATCCGCGAGAAAAACCCCGAGGAAGCGAACCCCGCCCGCATGGCGACCCAGCGGTGAGAAATTCGTTTCGACTTGAGTTTGGCGGCGCGGAAGGTGTCGGACAAAAAGGCTCGATGGTCTTGGTAGGCGAAAATCGCCTCAGGTTCTGGTTTCATAATGCTCGTTAGTCCCAATGGGAATTGGTTGCGATCCAAAGTGATGGATCAAGGAATCAATCTAATCTATGCACCCAACAGGTGTCAGAATTGCGATCAGAATTTATGATCGGCCGGAGGGCGTGGGGAATGAATTTCCTATTGTCGACCACCCTTCATTTTGGGTAGACTCAAGTCCATCGCTCGGTGGTTGTGGTGGATGGACTAGGTGGAGGTTTGGGATGATGGAAGAAGGAATGCTTTTGGCCCAAACCATCCGGTTTGCCTCGGCAGTTCAGGATTGCTTTCGCGACATGTTGGGCGTTGAAATAGCTCCCTTCGAGCCAAAAGTGGTATTGAGGAATTTTTGTCCCCAAGAGTCCATGGTCGCCATGATCCACTTTACCGGCGCGGTCCAGGGCGATTATGTCTTGAACCTCGACGAATGGACGGGAGCACGGCTGATCGGCGCTTGGTCAGCGGGGATGGACACGAACGACCTCAAGGCGATTCGAGGCGATTTTGGCGGCATGCTGAAAGAATTGCTCAACACCGCGGTGGGCATGACCATTGTGGAATTGGAAAAAGAAGTGGGTCGCCTCACCTACCATCCTCCGTTGATCGTGTACGGAGAGTTGGACGCCCCGGCCGTGCCCAGCGGAACCATCCACCTGTTGGCCGATGCAGGGGACATCGCCTGCTGTGTGGCCCTGGATCGTGCCGGCAGCGATGCTGAACGGCAACTCATGCAAGCCATGGAAGATTTGCGCCGAGCTCGTCGCGAAGTGGAA
>CAIKAA010000194.1 GCA_903825275.1 uncultured Fibrobacterota bacterium
AACAAGGACGGCAAGACGGCGATCAATGAAATCCTGACGGAATTCTCCGACGCCCGCATCATGGTGATTTCCGCCGTGAAGGGAAATACGGTTTTGGAGTGTCTGAACCGCGGTGCCAAGGGATATGTGGAAAAACCCCTCAAGTTCTCGGACCCCTTGTTCGTCGAGGACTTCAAACAATCGGTGGACGAAGTTTTCAACTGAGTCTGGAGATCGAAACATGACTGCGTTGACCCAGTATGTCGGGCGTTTCGCCGAGGACGTGTGCGCCAATTTGCGCGACATGGTGGGCTGCGAATTGCATCCCGACGAAGACAGCATCTGCCAAGCGAAGTTCAATCCGGATCGTGGAATGGTCGTGATGATCCATTTCACCGGGGCGATCCAAGGCGAGTATGCGGTGTCTATGTCCGAAGAAGTCGCCGCGAGAATGCTTGGGATTTGGGCCGAGGGAATGGATTCGGATGCCATCAAATCGATGCGGGGCGACTTCGGCGGCTTCATCAAGGAAGCCTTGAACACTTCTGTGGGTCAAACGATCAGTGTTTTGGAGCGGGATTTCGATGCGTTGACCTTTTTGCCCCCGGTGGTGGTTTACGGAGAGATCGATTATCCCGATGTGCCCTCCGGAAAAATGACCCTCAAGGGTGATTTCGGTGAGGTGGATTGCTTTTTCGTCCTCAACATGATGGGGCTTGAACTGGGCGAACGGCTTCAAGCCGTGATCCAAGCCTTGGGCGAGTCCGCTCGCGAGGCCTCGGCGGCCAAGCGATCGGTGTCCTCGATGTTGGAGGCCTTTCCCGCAGGATTGGTGTCGATCGATCGATTCGGCAAAATCCGTCCTGGATTTGGGAAGAAAACCCCGGACACGGTCGGTTTGGATCGGGAAGTTTCCATTCCCGGCATGCATGTGGTCGAGCTGCTTGGGTTGGATGACAAAATCCGCAAAGACACCGACAAGTGGCTGGAAGTCGTTTACGACAAGTGGGGAGTGATTCCCTTCAAGGACATCGTGAATTTGAGCCCGATCACCGAGGTGGCCAATTTCCGCGGCATCACCTTCCGACCGGAGTGGGTCCCCTTGCAGTTGGAAGACGGCAAGCTCGACGGTCTCATGCTGATGATCGAAGACGTGACGGAAAAACGTCGCGTCGAGTCCGAGATGAAGAAGCTCTCGCGCTTGCACGACGAGAACCTCGAACTCATGAGCCAGATCGTGAATCTGGAGCCCGACGAGATCCAGGACTTCGTCTATGACAGCTCAGGATTGCTGAAGGAAGCCGAAAACATCGTGGAGACGGCCAATCGCGACCGCAAGTTCATCGACACCCTCTATCGTGCCGTGCATACCCTCAAGGGAAATTCCGGTCAATTCCAGTTCAAAGGCCTTCAAAGTCTGGCCAATGAAATCGAGAACGACATCGCTAGGCTTCGCGATCAGGATGAATGGACGACCGAAGATTCTGAACTCAAGAACTTGGAAGTCCAAAAGATTCGCCAGGGAATCGAAGATGCCGGCGGGTACGTTCGACGGCTGGAAGAGTTGCGCGGAAAGCTTGGCCAACGCGACGAAAAGCTCGACGAAAAGGTGGTCCGCAGTGCGCCTGCGGTCATGACCCAGCTCTCCGATATCGAAGGCGTCGCCGCCTCCATCTGGGGTGTCCACGAAGCGGGACGCAGCTTGGGGTGGAATTCCGCAACGCTTTCGATCCTCGCTTCCGCTGCCGCCTCGGCGACCTCGTTGCGCGAGGTGGAATTGGCGCGTCTGGGACGGACCCTCCATTCCATCGTGACCAAAACCGCCACCCGTTTGAACAAGAAGGCCAGCTTCTCGATGGCTGGTTCGGGTTCCATCGATGTGGAAGTGTTGCGCCTGTTGCACCGCTGTCTGGTCCATTTGGTGAACAATTCCCTGGACCATGGGATCGAAAAGCCCGCCGAGCGCGTGGCTGCAGGAAAGTTGGAGACCGGACTTGTCACCCTGGAGTGCAAGCGGGATCGGGATTGCCTGGAGCTGGTATTTTCGGACGACGGACGTGGGATCGACATGGATGCACTGCGCAAGAAGTCCCTCGAAAAAGGATTGCTGGATGCCTCGCGAGCTTCTCAGGTTTCCGAAGAAGAGCTTCTCGACGTCATGTTCTTGCCGGGTTTCACGACCCGTGAAAAGGTTGGGGAATTTTCGGGTCGCGGGGTCGGACTGGATATGGTCAAGGACGCCTTGATCCATCTGGGTGGCACGATCCACGCCCGTACCACGTGGGGCAAGGGCTCTACGTTCGTGATGCGTTTGCCTCTTTCGACCGCGGTTCCTTCCACTCGATTCAATTCGGAGGTCGATGGATGAATTTTCGGCGAGCCATCCCTTGGTTGGTCGTGGCAATGTTTGCCACGCCGCTGGCCTTTGCGGAGAAGATCTACGTGTTCTACCCGAGCATGGCCAAACCCAATGTGGTCCAGGCCGCATTGCAGGCGAAAATGTCGGGAAACGAAGTGACGGTTTTCGGGCGGCTTGCCGATTTTACCTCGATGGTCAGCCAAACTCCTCCGGACGTGATTCTCGCACCCAAGGCGTTGGCGGACCAATTCGGGGCGTTCAAGGTGTTCCTCAAGGGGGGGCACAAGGGATCCGCTTCCGAGGATGCGGTTCTGATCTCGACAAAACCTGTCAAAACCGACGCGATGGCTTCCGTCAACCTTGGTGTTGTGGGTGTTCTTGATCGTGCGGCGATGAACGGTTTTGTCCAAGGAGTCGTGGGAGCGCTTCCCAAATTGAAGATCGTGACCAAACTGGAAGACTTGCTACCGCTTCTCACCTTCGGATCGGCCGATGCCATCTTGGTGGGGGAGAGCCAAGTCGACGAGATCAAAGGTAGATCCCAGGCCGCCTTGCAGACAACTCCTGTCGAAGGTGGGAAAATCGGCCTGGTGGTTGCCGCGGGGAAAGGGGACGCTACGAAAGTGGAAGCCGCCCTCAAAGGGCTTTCCGCAGCAGAGAAGAAGATGTTGGGGGTGGACTCATGGATCAAGTAAAGCGCACTCCATTGTGGGTCGGCGCGATCCTTGTGGGCCTCGCCGCAACTTCCGCCTTCGGACAAGCCAATTCCAAGCATGTCTTGGTGCTTCGTCCCAACGGTGTGTCCTTCGAAGAAGCCGAAAAAGGAATGAATGAGACGCTCGGACCCAACTACCAGCTGAGCGAATTCTTGATCACCAAGGAAACGACGGTTGACGATGTGGTCAAAGCCTGGAAGGGTGCCGCTCCCAAAGTGGTGGTTGCCATGGACAACAAGGCCGTTGGCTTTTTCCGCGAAGCCAGGACGCAATTGGGTGATTCGATCACGCCGGGTGTAGCCCTCATGGGGGTTCGGATCGACGCGACGCTTCGAAGCATCGCCAATTCGGTGGGGATCAATTACGAGATTCCGGCCGTGACGACCTTGATCAACTTGCGTTCCGTGCTGCCGACTCCCATCAAGAAAGTGGCGGTGATCTATCGCGCTTCCATGGAAGATCTGTTTATTCGCAACGCCGAGTACTGCAAGCAGGAAAATCTCGAGCTTGTGGGTTGGAAGGTTGCCGATGATGTGGATCCGAAAGAAGGTTTGGACAAGGCGTTGAAAGCCGTGACGGATCGCTCGGATTTGGATGCTCTCTGGGTGATCAACGACAATTTCTTCCTGAACGCCAAAATCATCAAGGAAGTTTGGTTGCCGGATTTGGCGGGCTGGAAGCATCCGGTCATCGTTGGGGTGGAAAGTTTGGTGGTGCCGAAATTGAAGTTCGGAACCTTCGCGGTCCTGCCGGACAATTACGCCTTGGGGACCCAAGCCGCGGGGCTGTTGCAGGAAATCGACGATGCGGGTTGGAAGGTCGACGAGTCCAAGGTCGACCAGCCCTTGTCGGTGATCAAAACCTTGAATCTGCCCGGCATGAAAAATTGCTGCGGGATTCAAAAGGACAAGCTCGGCGAAGTCGATAAGGTTCTTGAATAGACAATCGGAGGAATCATGTCGGTGCATACAACCATCCAGGCGAAACTGGTCAAGACATCCCTGGTGGTTTTGGTGCCAGCCTTCGTGTTGGTCACGTTGGCGGTCGTGGTGCTCAACGTGTATCTGGGAGGGAAGGCCCAGTCCGCCGCAGTCGGTCGGATCGAGTCTTCGCTAAAGGCCAAGGGGAAGCTGTTGACCGGCAACAACGCCCAAGCCTTGGTTGGCATGGCCGAAGGCAACGCCTTCGGCCAGATCAAGGACTTGGTCGCCTCGACCGTGAAGGACGATCCAGACGTGGTGTTCGGGATGTTCATCATGGCCGATTCCTCGATGCCATGGGCGCTTTCGGATGAGTCAGATTCTGTCAAGATGGATGGCGTCCTTGCCAAGGCGGTCGACATCAAGGATTCCGCGGTCGGATGGGCTCGCTCCCTAAAAGCCCTGGACAAGCGCAAGATCGGAGAAGGGGCCAAGGAAGTGCTCGAGTTCGCCGCTCCGGTGGGAACTTCGGACATGCCGATGGGATGGATCCTGTACAAGCTCTCGACCCGCTCGATGCAGGAAGCGATCATCACCGAGAA
>CAIKAA010000195.1 GCA_903825275.1 uncultured Fibrobacterota bacterium
GCTTGCCGGTTTCATCGACCGCGATGGTGTTGACCGAATCTTTCAGAATCAGGGAGAAAGGCACCCGCAATTCGATCAGGTCCTTCTCGTCTTCGGGACGTGTGGCCCCGGAAAGGTGCAGGATCGAATCCTGAAGAAGCTTTTGGGAAGCCGTGTCGGTGGGCCAGAGGTTGCCCAGGAACTTCCTGATCGCGGCGGCGGTTTTCTCCCCTTGATTCAACAAGACAACCTGTTCCGAACGCCACGCCTTGCCGTCCCAACGCCGAAGGTCGGGGCCCGAAGCCACCCAAACCTCGCCGCGCGAAAACAACCCCGTTCGCTTGGTGGACGACATCGCGGTCGCGCGCCCGGGAAGTTTGGCCGAGGGGAGCGCCAACTCCCATTCGTCTGCCAAGGGGCCAAATGCAAGGCCCGCTGGATTCCAGTAGGTCGCAAAGACGTCGTCGGCCAGACCCACCGAAGTTTCACCCAAACCCAATTGGCGAGCCCCCACCGGCATCACCAGCGTGAGAACCGAAGAGGAGCCTGGATCTGCCATGGTGGCGAGACTCAGCCCAAGAACAAAGCCGAAGAAGCGTTTAGGGGACAAGATTTCTCCAATCAGGGACATGGTAGCGTCCTTCAACGGCGGGCAAAAGGGGTTTCCAATCCCCTCCTTCCCAAGCATTGCGCGGCGTGAGAATCGCCTTGCAACCAAGCTGGAAGGGAGGAATGAGTTCGGCATGGGCGCCCAGCTGGTCTCGGGTGACGTATGTTCCCGGCGGAAAGGCCAGAAGAGCCGAGGTTTGGGAAGCCGGAATTTCAAATTGGAAGGTGCGAATCTCCTTGATGTCGGCTTCTTCGATGATCCGCAAGTTCAGTTCCGTCTGGTCGCGCCAAAGATTCAACAAGGCTTGGACTTCCCGGGGCGACAAACTCGCCTTCACCTGCGGATCGGCCAAACGGTCTTGCAAATCTTTTTCAGAGGGCTTGGCCGTAAGCAAAGCCTCTCGTGGGGACCGTCGCAACCGGTAGACACCCGAGTGATGGATTTGCGGGGTTTGCTCTTCTTCCTCGTTCTTTTTCTGCAACGCGACGTAGAGTCCAGCGAGGAAGAGGGTTACGAGAATTAAGACGGCACCACCGAGCAGGAGAAGATACATGACCCAAACAATCTACTGATTCCGTGAGCCAGTGTTTTTGAAATCTCAAGATCGACTTTTCTCTTGTGGCAGAAGGGTGGTAACTTTCTGGAAAGGACCAACCTTCGACATGCATCACACGACCCACCATCCATTCATGCCGATCGCCAGCGGGAAAGCCCCCGGGTGGGTGGATTTGCATATGCATTCCACCATGTCCGATGGATCGCTTGCCGTCTCCGAGATGGTCGACATCGCCGCCAAACGAAAATTGGTCGCCATTGCCATCACCGACCACGACAACATCGATTCGTGGGACCAAGGTCGTCACTTGGCAAGCCAAGTCGGCGTGGAGCTGATCCCAGGGGTGGAAATTTCCAGCGCCTGGGAGCACTCGGACATTCATATCCTAGGATATTTTTTCGACCCCTCGAATCTGGCCCTGAACCAAGCCCTGGACCGATCCAAGCGCCGACGCCTCTTGCGCGCCAAGGCCATGGTCCGCAAACTGGATCGGTTGGGAATGCCCATCCGGTTTGAGAAAGTCCTTTCCTATGTGCATGGCGGCACCGTGGGCCGCCCCCACATCGCACGGGCGCTTTTGGAAGAGGAATATGTCAAAACCTTCCAAGAGGCCTTCGAAAAATGGTTGGGGCCCGAATGTCCCGCCTACGTGGAGACCGAATGTCTGACTCCCATGGAAGCCATCGCGCTGATCAACAATGCCGGTGGCGCCGCCGTCATGGCTCATCCCTTGAGCACCAACCGGGACGACTTGATCCCCTTGTTGGTGCAGGCCGGACTGAAGGGGATCGAGGTCTATTGCCACCGGATTCCCTCCAACCATCGGCGCCGCTACCAAGACATCGCCCGCCGCTACAACCTGGTCTGGACCGGAGGCAGCGACTCGCACGGAGAACGCCCCGGATGCCCAGGAATCGGGTCGGTGCGGGTGGCCAGAACTGTAGTGGACAAGCTGCTTGAGGCCCGCGATCGCCACTTCGCCGAAATCTGAATTGCCTCCCACCTTGGGACCTTACCACGTCCTCGAGCCCATTGGAGCGGGACTTGGTGGAATGGGGGAACTGTACCTTTGCTACGATCCATCCCTGGATCGCAAGGTGGTGGTCAAACGCGTTCCTGTGGGCACCAGCGAGGAATTGCTCAACCGGTTCCACCGCGAAGCCAGCCTGCTTTCGGGCGTCGCGCATCCGGGTTACGCCCATGTCTACCGCTATTGGCTGGTCGATGGACGCCCCGCCATGGCGATGGAATTCATCGACGGACTGACACTTCGAGAGATCTTGGACCTGCGCAAAACTCTGCCGCTGGACGTGGCTTTGTGCATCGGGTGGTCGGTGATGGAAGCACTTCGCCATGCCCACCTCCACGGCATCATCCACCGCGATGTAAAACCTGCCAACATTTTGATTTCGCATTCCGGCCAAGTGAAACTTTTGGATTTTGGGGTGGCTCGGTTTGAAAACCATTCCGACCTCACCATGCCCGGAATGGTCGTGGGCACCACCTCCTACATGAGCGCCGAGCAAGCCAAGGGCGAAGATCTGGACGAGCGCAGCGACGTCTATTCGCTGGCTTTGTGCCTGTACGAAGCGATTCTGGGAACACACCCCTTTCGCAAAGACCAGTCGGACGCCACCCTGACAGCCCTGCTCACCAAGAACGCCAGATCTTTGTGGCTTTGCCGGACCGGCACGCCCTTTTCCCTCTCGCGATTGATCGCCCTTTCCATGAATCGCAATCGAAGCCGACGCCCCCGTGACGGATCGGCGTTCTTGCAGCTTCTGGACAAATCCTGGAAGCAGAAAGGACGCGACCGCGAGGCCTATTTGGCGGCTTACATGGCAGCGTTGCGCTCTGGTCGTCCCTTTGAAATGCCGTTGCCTCGCCTGGGAATTCCCGCCTGGGTCTGGATCACGGGCGGACTTTTCGCGGGCTTTGCCGCAGGCGTTGGCCTCACCTTCTTGTGCCGATGACCGAGTCGCCATGAACTGGATCGATTTTTTGGTCAGTGGATGCGTGTTGGTTCCCGCCATTTCGGGGTTCCGCAACGGCCTCATTGCAGGCCTTCTCCGAGCTGCGGGGATCTTGGCAGGACTCGGGGCCGTGATCTGGAAAATGCCGGTTTTAACCAATTTTGGCATCTCCACACTTGGATTCACGAAAACCACCGCACCACTTGCCGCCTTGGGCTTGGGGGTGATCGGAGGGTGGGTGCTGGGCGTGGCAGCGGGTTGGGCATGGAAGCGCGCCAGTGAACACTCCGAGGTCGGAATGGCAGATCGGTTCGCTGGATTTGCTGTGGGAGCAATCAAGGGGTCGCTCTTGTCCCTGGTGGTTTTGGCCGTACTTTCTATCGCACTGCCCAATGTGCGGGAAGACTTGAAGCATTCCTGGACCGGGCGACACGCCCTGGAGCCAGCTGTGAAAACAACTCGTAGCTGGATCGAAGGTCGCCTGGAGGCTTGGCGGAAATGAGTTTGGACCTATCCCTCAAGCTTGGCGAGCTCGGACGACCGGTCCATCTTTCGATCGCGGGTCGATGGGTCAATTTATTTTGGCTTTCCTTGATTTTGATCACGACGGGATTCGGCGTGCTGACCTGGCAAGTCATTTCGGCGGCGCGCATCTATCCGGAACTTTTGTACCAGACCCGAAGGACTTCGTCCCTTTCCAACAAAATGATCTGGATGCGCAACCAAACCAACCAACTGAAATCCGAATCGGTGGAAATGAATTTCCTGACCAAACGGCTGGGTGGTCGTTTCGGAATTCCTTCCGCCCGCTCCTTGGTCACCGAATCGTTGCCCGATGGTCCCAAATTGATCGCGGCCCTGTTTCTTGATCCTTCTGGCACTGAAACCTGGTCGAGAGAGGCCTCGGATCTCGGCGAAAAGACGACCCGGATGCGCCAAGACCTGATCCGAATTGAAGGATTGGCAAGTTCCAAAATCGACCAATTGGAAAATACTCCGAGCATCGCCCCAGCTCGAGGCCAGCTCAGTTCCGGCTTCGGATGGCGCTTGCACCCCATTTTGGGGGTGTACATGATGCACGAAGGCCAGGACATCACCGCCTCGATTGGAACCCCCGTCATGGCAACTGCTATGGGCAAGGTCGTCGAGAGAGAGTACAGTTCTTCTTTCGGCAACTACGTTGTCGTAGCTCACGGCGGCGGGATACGGACTCTTTACGCCCACCTTAGCGCTTTCAAGTGCGAGTTGGGACAAAAGATCCGCCGAGGACAGGTCATCGGCCTCCTCGGCAATACCGGGCGCTCCACCGGACCTCATGTCCATTACGAGGTCCATTTGGGGGAACGTCCGGTAGATCCCATGACCTGGATCCTACCAACCACTTTGGTTCCCTGACCGACCCCTCGGAAAGATCGCGATGAATTCCGTCCTTTTGAAGAACGAAGTCCTGGAAGTCCGCCTGAATCTCATGGGTGGAGAACTTCGCGGCCTACGCCGCACCGACCTGGAACGAGATTATCTCTGGACCGGCGACCCCGCCCAGTGGGAAAGGGTTTCCCCCATCCTGTTCCCGATCGTCGGCCGCTTGCAAAACGACAAGTACACCTGGCAAGGCCGCCAATATTCGCTTCCCCAACACGGCTTCGCCCGTGACTTGGAATTCGACTTGGTCCACGAAGACGGGACCTGTGCCTCGCTCTTGTTGGCCCATGCAGGTCCATTTTTAGATCGCTACCCGCAAGAATTCCAACTCGCCCTCACCTACACGCTGGAAGGCGCCAGCCTGATCATGCGCGCCGACGTGTTCAACCCATCGAACACCGACGATCTGCTTTTTTCCTTGGGGGCCCACCCTGCGTTTCGCTGGCCGCTCGAAGAAGGCGTTTCTCCAGAGTCCTATTTCCTGAAGTTCGATCGCGCCGTGAATGCCGACCGGTTGGAGGTGGGAACGGACGGCTTGCTGACCGGTCGGAAGGTCCCTTTCTTCCGCGATGTGGACCAACTCAAACTGCGACCAGACCTTTTCCGCGCCGGAGCGGTGGTGTTGGAGGGATTGAAATCCGATTCGGTCACCTTTGGCGTCGAAGGGGGGGCCCAAGTGAAGCTCACCGCCCCCAAGGCACCTTGGTGGGGGTTTTGGACCCACCCAGGAGCGCCCTTCTTGTGTCTGGAGCCATGGAATGGCGTCGCCGACAAATTCGGTGCGGACTGGGACCTGCGCGCCAAACCCGGCGTGATCGCACTGCCTCCGGGCGAATCGTGGAGCTGGACCCTCCAATTCGATCCGTCTTGACCACCTCAAGGCATTCACCAGCACGCGCAAAAACCTTGCACAATCGTTCAGCGCAAGGAACTCCGGCAAATTATTCTAGGGGCGGGGCCAAATCGAGATCTGATCAAGGCTGGCCTCTGGAAAATTTCGTATCCGCCCAGCTTTCTTCAAGGAATTTCAAGATTGACTTATGATGTGATTCCCGAGCCCCTACCCTTCTCCGCCAAATCGGCTTCAGACGCCTTCCGGACGTTCGCCATGAAGTCCTTTTCCGAAATGCACGGCCTAGAGATTCTAGGCTCGGTACCGGTCTGGGTGCTTGCTGGAATGCGACTTCACCGTGTCGGGTGGCGCCATCATCAGGCCGGTTGGGTTGCAGGAGTTTACGAAATGGACCTTTCCTCCATTGGGGTATTGAATCGCGACGAGGAAACCTTCACGAAAGATCTGCGTGAAGGGTAAATAAACCACCCTTCGGCAGGCTCAGGGCATCGCCCCGCAGCTACCCCCTTGGCACCAAAGGTGCCCTGCCGGTTTCGCAGTGCCCGACCAATCGTCAAGCCTGTCCTTAGCGAAGTCGACCGCCATATTCTGAAACTGGCTGCGGGGTACCTTTGGTGCCAATGGCTCAGGACAGACTTTCGGGGTTTCAGAGCCGGAGGGGAAGGAATCGCAGCTCGTGTGTTTGGGGATCCTGCGACCGCTACGTGTTCATAAAGCAGGCGGGGCATCCGCAGGGTGCCAGGGTTTCAATCCGACCTGCGTTCGGCGCATGGGCTCGGGTTAAAACCCTCGCAGGGCCCTTAGGCACCAAGGGTGCCCTGCCGGTTTCGCAGTGCCGTAGCTGTCGTCAAGCCTGTCCAGAGGCACCCCTGAGCCTGGTCGAAGGGCTCAGGCGACGCCCCTTGTTGAAGGGACAGGCTTTCTGGGTATCAGACCCGAGGAGAATGAACGCCCAAACCGTGCCTCTGGGGATTTTGTCCAAGTCAAACTTTGGACCTGCGTCAAAATCCGTCACAAAAAAAACGGTCCCACTTTTGGCAGGACCGTAAGGATCCGTCCACCGAATGGTGGACGCGGCTAGCTCTGGATTAGAACGCGAACCAAGTGGTTTGGAAGGCGCCCGCGCCAGGACGATAGACCATCATGTCGCTCATGCCATTGCCATCTTGATCGGCGATCACGACTTGGTCGCTCGTCGAGCGGAAATCATACCCGCCCACGCCCGCGGCACTGTTCCATTGGTAAGTAAATGTTCCTGCGGCCGTTCCGCGAGCCATCCAGATGGTTCCGGTCCCGGGGCGGTACAAGAACAGGTCGGCGCGGCCGTCGCCATTGAAATCGCCCACAAAGGCACGGTCGGACAAGACCTTGAGGTCGTAACTGCCAAACCCAAGGAAACTGGCTTGGGTGGTGGTGAAGGTGCCATTGCCGTTGGACTTCACGACCCAACCCGCACCCGAACCAGGACGATACAGAATGAGGTCGTCGAACTTGTCGCCGTTCACGTCGCCCACCAAAACTTGGTCGTAGGCCATATGA
>CAIKAA010000196.1 GCA_903825275.1 uncultured Fibrobacterota bacterium
GCGCACTTGCCGGAGCCTTCGCCAGTTTCGCGATCGGCGGACTTTGGTTTTCACCAGTCCTGTTTGGAAAGGCTTGGTCGGATAGCATGGGCAAGCGCCCCGAAGAACTCGGGTCTCCTGCCTTCGCCTTCGCGCTCTTTCTGATCACCGCGATCGTGCGCGTGTTCTTGATCGCCATCCTCTTCCAATTCGCGGGGTTCGACACCACCGGCAAGGGACTGATCGGCGGACTCGTCGTGGCGGGGATCGTTTTCTTCACCAGCCTGTCCAACGCCGGGTTCACGGGAACCATCCACCGCAAGTGGTGGTGGATCCAGGCCAGCTACGAGATCGTGGGCGTGCTGGTCATGGCCCTCATCGTGGGCGCCTCGGCTCCGACAAAAGTTGTCACCACCAGCCAACCGCCCCTCAAAGCAGAGCCTTCGCTTCCTTTGGACGCGAGGGATTCACTCAAAAAGTAGGCCTCTCGGGATTGCCCTTGCTGACCCACCAAACCCTTGTGGGTCATTCGGAGATCAGTCTTGGGGCTCCATTCCCATGGCCGACCATTCTTCCCACGACGGCCCGCAAACGCCTGGCACCGCTAGACCAGCTTGGCGCACCAGCACGGTCATTTGTCCTCGGTGGTGGGCTTGGTGGATCAAGAGGACATGGAGCGTGAGCCCACGCGCCCATTGGTGACCATACATATTGGTTTCGGTCTCCAGGTCACCGTCGGACCATTGGGCTTCGACCGCTTCCCCCAAAGCTTTGGCTCCGCGCCGGTAGGTTTCGGCGATCACACGGGCCGACTGGGGTACCATCTTGGCATCGATCTCGAAGTCCAATTTCAACCCAGCACTGGGCAGCATTTCGGGAAGGGTTTCCACCAGATGCCAAGCGAGTTTGCCCAGGGTGCGACCATTCTCGGACACTTTTTGTCCAAGCGCGGCATCGGACAGCACGTCCAACACCTTCGCGGTGGCTTGAGATTCCTCGGTCCAGGCTTGAAGAAAATCGAAGGTTCTGCGGTACATGGTTTTGCCTCTTTCCCTATCGGTGGATCACGCTCGGTTTTCAGGAGGGGACAAGCGCAATATATAGATCACCCTATTTCGCTCCCAACCAATTCTACAGATCGCTCGATAACCAATATGGTGGAAACCAAACTCGGTTAAGACCCAAGACAGACCTTAACCTCTTCAACCATCGCCCCCCCCCCCTCGGTTCACCCTCCCGGTCCCTACTCTGGGTTTCCCAAATTGTGGCGACGATGACGATCCCGCGAACCTCAGGCGATGTATTTTCAATCCATGACAGAATTGGTTTTTAGTGTCACCCAGGAAGCCGATGGCGGTTTTGTCGCCGAATGCTTGCAGTTGCCCATCTTTGCGCAAGGGGACAGCTGGGAAGAATTGGGCACCGAAGTTCAAGATGCCGTTTCGGGATGGCACTTCGACCGAACGCCCCCCCAATGGATCCGTCTCCATTTGGTCCGAGACGAAGTTTTTGCATTGAAATGAGGCTCCCCCGGGATCTGTACGGATCGGAATTGGTCAAGATCCTATGCAGGGATTGGGGATATACCAAAGTCCACCAAACCGGAAGTCATGCGATTTTGGAAACCGAAGATCCGATTTCCCAAAGAATTTCGATTCCACAACACAAGCCACTGCGATTGGGAACGCTTCACGCCATTCTTCGAGCGGTGGCGACTCACAAAGGCGTTCCTTTGGAATCAATTCTTCCCTAACGCGCCCTAGCTTCCCCGCAAAACCTCTGCGACAACTCCCACCAAAACCGTCAGGCTAAGAACAATGTTCGCCTTGAAAAAGCCGCTCTGCAGCGACAGGTCGTCGTCGCGGCGAAAGAAATGCATCCATCCCAAAACGACCGCGCATAGGCCCGTTGCCAAGTGCCAGGGAAAACCCCATCCCGCCACGAAGCCTGTCAGGACCAAAAGTCCCAAGGTCAGGAAATGGAGCAGGGCCGAGACCCGCAAGGCCCCCGCGCGCCCGAGCGAGGCCGGGATTGAATGGAGGCCCGTGCTGCGGTCGTGGCCTTCGTCCTGGGTGGCGTAGACGATGTCAAAACCTGTCATCCAGGTCCAGAGCACGGTTCCCAGCAACACCGGCACCACCGAAAACCTGCCCGATGCCGCGATGGAAGCCGCCAGAGGCGAGATCCCGATCGCCAAACCCAGCCAGACATGGCACAGTGCGGTGAATCGCTTGGTCAGACTGTAACCCAACACTAGGACGATGGCCACGGGCGAAAGAGCGAAGCACAGCGGATTCAAAAGCCAGGTCAGGCCGAGGAACACCGCAACGTTGACCACCACGAAGAGGGTGGCGGCTTGGGGAGAAATGCGCCCCGAGGGGATGTCCCGCATCGCGGTACGGGGATTGGAGGCGTCGATGTCGCGATCGATCAAGCGATTGAAGGCCATGGCGGCATTGCGCGCGGTGGCCATGCAGCCCACCACCAAGACGAAGACGCCCCACTCAAACCGACCCTGGGATCCGACCAGCCACCCGGCGATCGCAAACGGCAACGCAAACAAGGTGTGGGAAAACCGCACCAGTGAAAACCACAGACGGATTTTGTCAATCATGACCGGGGCAGTCCTTCCAACGGGGCGCGATCTCGCTGGGAAAACCCAGAAGATCGAGAACCCGGGCCAGCACGCCGTCGACCAGCTCCTCGATTCCCGAAGGTTTGTGGTAAAACCCGGGACTGGCGGGAACCACGATGGCCCCGGCCTCGGTGATTTCGAGAAGGTTCTTGAGGTGGATGCGCGAAAGTGGCGTCTCGCGCAACAGTACGATGAGGGGGCGGCGTTCCTTCAGGCACACATCGGCGGCACGCAAGAGCAAGGTGTCGGCAGTACCCGCCGCAATGCGTCCCACTGTCCCTGCCGAGCAAGGCGCAATGACCATCCCCCGGTGCCGAAAGGACCCCGAGGCGGGTGGGGCGAAGAAATCGCCCTCGGCGTGTCGGATCACGGATCCTGCAAGGCCGTCGGATCCCGTCGGGACGTTTTGGGGTAGCGGATGCCCCTCAAATCGACAGACCTTTTCGGCGGTGCTCGAGGCCACCAAGTGGATCTCGCACGAGAGAGCCCGCAAGTGGCGTAGCAGTCTTGCCCCATAGATGGATCCCGAGGCGCCAGTGACCCCCAGGACGATTCGGTTGCGCCCCTGATTGTCGATCAGACGAAATCTCTTCGCGAGAACCAGACCGACGACAAAGCCATCAAAAACACGGTCCACCCGATGCCGTGGAGGGTCGACCAGACCAAATACATATCGGGGAGTGGGAGGCTGTGGACGACCACCGAACGGATGTTGAAAATTTCCAAATCGGGAAGGGCGAAGCGGACCGTTTTGGCCGTCCACTCCACATAGGCCGGCAGCGGCGTGGCGCCGGGAATCTTGCCCACCGCTTTCTTCATGGTTTCCAAATACTGGAGGATGCCGCCCGAAAGGTGACTGGCCAGGAAGACCGCGAAAGTGAGCAGCGAGCTGACCACCGGTGTGGAAAAGGACGAGAAGAACAGGGCCACCGCCGTGATCACGGCCATTTCCCAAAAGGTCTCGTAGGACGCCAACAACAGCCGGGGGTCGAAGGGAAATCCCGACAATTTGAGCACCAACCAAAGGGCCGCGGTCATCACCAAAATATTGAGGACCAGCACCATCACCAGCCCCAGGTACTTGCCCACCAGAAATTGCCAGCGGTGGACAGGTTTTGACAACAGGGTCAAAATCGTCTTGCGCTGGATTTCTTTTTGGATCAATCCCACTCCGATGAAGATGGCGATCGCCAATCCACCCAGACTCATGACTCCCAGCGAAAAGTCGGTGATGACCTTTTGCTGCGAGAACACCGACCACTCGCCCAACAGAATGGAAAAGGCGAACAAGAGCAATACGAAGAACAGCAGGGTGTAGAGAATCTTGTCGCGCACCGTCTCGCGAAAGCTCGAGAGGGCGATCCAAATCAACTCACGCAAGTTCCACCTCCCTGGCCAAAATGTCTTCCAGTTTCTGGCGATGCTCGGGATCGTCGGGATTGTTCAGGATTTCCGAGAGCAATCCTTCCCGGCGCAAGGTCCCGCGCACCACCATGGCGGCGTGGGTGCAAACCTCTTCCACATCGGAAAGCACATGGGACGAATAGAAGATGGTCGTTCCGGCCTTGTGCAATTCCAGCATCGCCAAGCGCACGTCGCGCCGTCCCATCGGGTCCAGCCCACTCATGGGCTCGTCCAGAATCAAGAGTTTGGGTTTGTGCAAGACCGCCTGGGCCAAACCCAAACGCTGGGACATGCCCTTGGAATAGGTCCGCAAGCGCCGAGTCAGCCAAGAAGGGTCGACCTTGCAAAGATCGCAAGCCTCTTCGATCGATTTGGACAGATCCTGTCCACGAACGCCAGAGAGGCGGCCATAAAAGGAAAGCAGTTCCTGACCGGTCAGGTAGTCGTAGAAGTAGGGTTGTTCGGGCTGGAATCCCACTTGGACGCGGGACGCCGGATCGAGCGGGTTCTTGCCCATCAACAGAACCGTTCCGGAGGTGGGCCGCAACAGACCCATCAGGGTCTTGATCGTGGTGGTCTTCCCGGCGCCGTTGGGCCCGATGAACCCGTAGAGCGCGCCTTCGGGGACCGTCAGGGAGATGGACTTCACGGCTTCCACCTTCTTGAGCCCATGCTCGATCCCCAACCGATAAACCTTGGAAAAGTTTTGGATCTCGACCAAGTTCATTCGCTCCTCCTCCTTGCCTCCAACGCCAGTCTCCGTTCTCGAATTCCCGTGGCGATCTGCAGACCACGGCCCACAACGTACAAGCCAAAGCCCGTTCCCACCCAGGGCAACAACTCGCTGCGCGACATACCGCCGCGATCCATCTGGTGGATGAATTTCCAGACGGCGACCAATAGGAATCCCTGGCCGACCGAGCGGATCCAAAAGGACCATTTCCACCATCTCAAGCGTTCCAAATTCACCACGACCTCCGTCCGAATCGCAACAAGTCCAACACTTCGCGCAACGACTCGACCAATTCGTCTCGATCCAACGTAGATCTTTCCTCGTCGGAATCCCTTGGTTCGGGATCGGGCAAGAGCAAGCCCAGTTGTCCAGGATTTTCTTGGCGCTTGGTTTCTTCCGCCAATTTCTTGCGTGCCGCCTGGATGGTGAGGTGCTCTTGGTAGAGCAATTCCTGGATGCGCTGGATGAGCTGGACTTCGCGCTCGCGGTATTGGCGATTGCCCCCCCGCACCTTGCGCGGGCGCAACTGACCGAATTCGCTTTCCCAGTAGCGCAACACATGGGCTTCCAAGCCCGTGAGTTCACACACCTCCAACAACGTCCACCAGGCTTTCACGACTTATTCCTGCTCGGCGCGGGCAGCGCGGGCCATCAGGGCTTCCACCGATTCACGGGCGGATTTGCCCTCGAAAAGGACTCCATAAACCTGTTCGGTCAACGGCATGTCCACCTTGTGGACCCTGGCCAATTCACGGACACCCGCCACGGTGCGCACCCCTTCGGCGACCATGGTCATGCCCGCCAACACCTCTTGGATTGGTCGACCTTTTCCGACCTGCTCCCCCACAAAGCGGTTGCGGCTGTGTTTGGAGACACAGGTGGTGATCAAATCTCCCATGCCCGCCAGCCCAAAGAAGCTGTCGCGCCGGCCGCCCATCTTTTCTCCCAGTCGCGACATTTCCACCATGCCACGGGTCATCAAAGCACCGCGGGTGTTGTCTCCCAGATCCAAACCATCGAGAATGCCCGAAGCGATGGCGATCACGTTTTTGACCGCTCCACAAAGTTCCACCCCGGCGATGTCGGTGGAACGGTAGCTGCGGAAATAGGGAGCCATGAAGAAAATGTCCTGCAACGCGGCTGCCACCTCTTCATCGCGGCTGGCCACCACCACGGTGGTCGGAACTTGGCGCGCGACCTCCTCGGCATGCGAGGGCCCGGATAGCACGGAAACATTTCCCGCATGGGCTCCCGGCAGCACTTCCATGACAATTTCCGTCATGCGCTTTAACGTTTTCTCCTCGATCCCCTTGATGAAGCTAACCCATTGGCGGGATCCGATTTGCTCGGGAGTGAACAAGCCCGCCAAGCTCTTGCAGACGCTGCGCAAGGTGTGGGATGGCACGATCAGGCAGACCACGGCGGCCCCGCCAACGGCCTGGGCCAAATCGGAGGTAATTTGGACGGATTCAGCGAGTTTTACGCCGGGAAGCTTGTCGGGAAGCTCCCGAGTTTCGTTGAGTTTTTGGGCGACTTCCGCCGAATACTCCCAGAGCGAAACTTCCAATCCTTTGGCCGACAGCATCTGGGCGATGGCGATCCCCCACGATCCGGCACCCAAAATGGCGACGCGCTGGGGATTGAGTCCCGCGGCTCGGGCATCCCGAGCGAAATCGGTTTTGGCCTGTTCCACATCCACCAGCTCTTCATCATTTTCCCGGGTGCTTCCAAAACGGTATTCGGTCCCGTTGCGCAGACGCTGGATATTGGCGCGGTGCTTCCAGATCACGAACAGGGCTGTGATCCAAGACAAAATCAACAGGTTCATGTACCCCTTGGCGATCAGCAAGTGGAACAGTTCTGTCCATTGAATGACCCCACCCACCGAGGTTTGAGCGGCGAACGAAACCATATGGACGATGAAGACCAACGTCTCTGCTAGGGCGAAGAAAGCCGAGGCGAGAATGGAAGCCAGCGAGACATACCCGGTCTTGCGCAAAACCAATCCCCAAAAGGCGAAGGCCGTGAGAGCCGGAGCCGCCGAGACGCCGGTGAACACGCCCAGAGTCGTCAACACCCCTTTGCCGCCCCGAAACCCTGCGAAAACCGTGAAGCTGTGACCCAGCACAGCCGCCACTCCGCAAGCCAGGGCAAAGGTCTGGTGGCCGTGATCCATGTGCCACGCGGTTTTGGACCAGACCAATCCGATCATCACGGCTGCAAAACCTTTCAGCAGGTCGACCACGGCGACGGGAAGGGCTGGTTTCCACCCCAAAACACGGTAAACATTGGTCAGACCGGCATTGTGCGATCCGTGCTCGCGGATATCGATTCCGGCAAACAAACGCGACACCCAAACCGCGGTGGGGATGGATCCGAGCAAGTAACACAAGGGAAGGGCAAGCCAAATGGTCATGGTTCCTCAGTCGATTTTGGTTCAACGCGGTGAAAAAATACCATCGCCGGACCGGTTTCCCTGGTTCTGAATACGAAAAGCCCCCCTATGGATTGGAGAAGCTTGTGTCTTGGTTCCCGAAAGGGCTCCGACAACTGGATTGGTTCGGAACTGGAAGCCTCGCCGCCCCGCGTCCCGCGCCCTCCTTGCGCACCTCGGCCTCCGGCTTCAAGCGCAGAGGTGGTCGTCCCAGTTCCTGTCACACACCGCGCTCTCTGCGATCCCGTTCACGCCATCCCCCGCCGTGCGCTCGGTCCGTCGCCAAGCGGTGTCGATGAGGCCCCGCGTGCCGCGAGCCTTGCTGGTCCGCCAGCCGCTTTCGTCAAAGCCGTAGCCGTACAGCGCCGTGTCCATGCGCTCCAAGCGCCGGACAATGCTCACCCGCTCCAATTCATTGCGCGTGTTCCAGCCAAAGTTGCGGTCTTCCAGCCAATAAGTCGTGGTGGCCCCGGGGATTCTTGTTCCACCGGTTTTCGCGAGAAAGGTTGTCCGGATAGTTCTAGGCGTACTTGCGGAAAAGCGTGACAGATAGTTGCAAGCAGAAGCAGAAGGATCAGGGGCCTTTCATGTTGGACAGTTTTTTTCAACACAATATCAAGCAAGAACCGGGTGCTATCCCGATCCGTGCTGGAGGGGAAGAGCCTGTCGAAGGAAACGGCAATCTCCCCCCGATCATTGCGTTCAACCGTAACCGACTGTAAACGTGGCACGGCGGCACGCAATGATTGGGGACAGAAGCGAAATTCAATCAACTAGAGCGCAATCCCAATCCGAGCCGTAAACACAAACGAACTCAATTCCCTATATAAATCAGACTTATTCAGCCCGATTCGGTACTCCACCCCAAGAGCAGAGGCCAATCCTAAACTGCCAATCACCTTTGGAGTCCAAATCCCATCGACCTTCAGTGGAATGGCTAGGAAATCGCGGGAGCGATCTGATTGACCACCTTCTGTTCCATCCAGCAAGGAATAGCCAATTCCAATCGAACCTTGCACCTTATACTTTTCGGCTTGAATTATATTCATGCCTCCAAGGATTCCAATATTGTGCAATGCGGCTTGAGCAGTAGAAGGAATTTCGATGCTGGTAAAACTCGTATCCGTGTCAAGCGTCACATTTTCCACCGATGCCACTTCGATGAATCCTTCAGAAGCTCCAAAACCGATAAAATAATTAGAGATCTGTTTTCGAAAATCAATGTAGACACCCCTCAAGTCTGATTGATATGCACCAATCTGGAAATCAATGGCCTGTGACATAGAAGCTGCCGCCGCGACGATTAGAGCAACACGTTTCATTTTCTTTTCCTTTCTGCTAAGATTGATTTTTGAAAATTAGAAATATTTTCGGCGATATCCTTGAAATCTTCTTGCATTTTCTCATGAATCATTACATTTACACTTCACGCTAATTGGAGAGGATCCTGCAATTCACTTAATCGGTCAGTTTGCACAAAACCGCCCAACAAGACAGTACGGCGAACCAAAATATGTGTAGCTTATACAGAATACTTTTCCCCGTTAACTTTTCAACGCCACAATACATCCAACAAGCAACACACCAACCAGAATCCACGATATCACGCTTGCTCTCTCATTGGATTTTGTACTCTCTACAGTTTCTGATTCCGAATTCTCCATTCTTTTTATCAATACCGAGTCCTTGATCATATCCATCCCGGCTGAAGTCTTCAAATGCAATGAATCACCAACGAAAAGATACGATTCATTTGAAGGACTACATTTCCATTTACTCGAATAACATTTCGAGGCAATTAAATCCAAGGAATCAGCGCGAACTGCCCACCGCCCTTTTTGCGCGTTATGTGCCAAACCCAAGGTTCCGAACCCGTTAGCAAGAAAATCAGTTCGAATATAGCTGGAATCGTCTTTTAGAAGCAAATACTTATTCGTCGTTTCAGAAACCCCAAATGTTGTGCTTGCAGAAATGATTTCCGTCTTTTTCTCGATCAAAAACAGCTTGTCACAGTGAGCAAAGCCTGCGAGAAGTGCAATTAGTAGGAATAGTTTCTGTTTCAAATGGCTCTCCTAGGGGTTGACAGAGAAACGTAGATACATTCTCGTGATACCTCAACAGCAGCTCTAGCTCATTCAGCTCCCATGAGGCCCCCGAAGCGATTTATTGCCAGACAACACCGACGCCGTCCAGCTCACCGCCTCCTCGACCGCGCCCCGTACTTCCGCTAGACAGATCTCGCCAACCGCGAAGCCGCCGCCAGCTCGGACAAAGCTCGCAACCTCGACCTCAAGGCCCGCATCCGGCAGGCACAATGCCTGGTCCTACCCGTCGCCGTCTACCTCAAGGCCAAGACCTGGGCACGGTTCCAAATGGATTGCGCCAAGGAAGCCGGGATCCCGATCATTGCTATCAAGCCGTCCGATGGAAAAGTCGTGCCCCTAGAAATCCAAACCGACACCGCCGCCGTGGTGGCATGGAGCCCCAAGGAAATCGCCCTCGCCATCCGAAACGCCATCAAGGAAGCACCCGTCCCGCTTATCCGACCCACCGTGACTCAGTCACACGCCGCGCAACCAAAACCCCATGCCAAGACCGCCGCACAGCGCCAAGCCGAATCCCGCGCCAAGCGCCATTTGGCCGGGACCAACGGCGATGGCCAACGCCAGCTCAACACCTGGCTGGACACCGGTGTAGCCGTTGCACTGGAGAGAATCGCCAAGCGTTACTCAGTCACGAAACGCCAACTCCTCGAACGACTGATCCGCGAAGAGGACGCCCGCACCCTCGAAACCCTCGAATTCAACTCCAAGGAGTGGAACGACTATCGAGGACTAAAAACGTGACTGAGTCACGGTCACCGGAATCAAAAACGCCCCGCGCCAATTTCTGACACAGGGCAACAAAACAAAATCTTCCCCCAATAAGTGCCTTCAATTGCGACCGCTTGTAAACGCGGCGCAATTAAGAGAGGCTATTGGGGGAGTTAGCTAAAGAAACGCCCAGAATAGCCAGTATTTGCCATGCAATTACTGGCGCAAGGAATGCCAATTCCATCTTGAAATGAGGGAGACTATGGACTATCACAGCCGCCAAAATAGCCAAAACGTATACAGCTATTAATTTCGGAGAATGCGCCAATTTTCCAACGCAAGACCTGATCAAGATATAAAGTGATACCTCGAAAACAGCAGTCAATATTACTGATTCAGGCATTCCGAACTTCTGAAGTCCACTAGCAAATAAAAGCATTGCTGGCAATAAAATCGCTGAGACCAAAAAACAAATCAGTTTGCGGCGTGTTAACAGAAACTGCAACTGCAATCCCAACAGCACTCCAGGACCAAGGATCACTGCCCAAAAGAATGCTGGCCCAAAAATGAGCTTGCCGAACAAAAACAGAGAGATTGTAATTCCGGTCCCCACTGAA
>CAIKAA010000197.1 GCA_903825275.1 uncultured Fibrobacterota bacterium
GTCGTTCGACTTCGGTCTTCAGGCGATAGCGGTCGGCGATGAGCGCATCGATGCGCTGGCTCAGCTTTTCGAAAAGTTCCAAATCCATGGTGTGGAAAGGTAACCCTTTCTGAAAATCAGTAAGCGACGGATCCTGTGAACCAGAACGCCTTGGCTTCGATTTCGGTCTTGGCGCCGAACGGACGGAAGCTCGCGTTGTGAAGCGACAACCTGGAACCCTTGGCATGCTGAAGGGTCACGATGCCTGCTTCGTCGTCCCCGGTTCCTTCGTAATACAAGCGGATCAGCTCTTCTTCGAATTCCACGACGCAGCCCGATTTGCCGACGGTCTTGCCATTCAGGCGGGTGTCGTGGTGCATTTCGCCCACGTCGTTTTCATACGTCATCATCTCCATCCAATCGATGGAATCGGTTCGCCAGCCTTCGCCCCAATCCAGGTGCAAGGTCAGGTCGCAGTCCGCCGATCCCAATCGTTTCAACACTTCGGGCCAGGAAAACAGGTGGATCACCGAGTCGGTCTCGAACTCAAGTCCTGCTGGCCCAAGGCGCATTTCCAGGTCGGGGATGCTTTTGTTCTGAATTTTCTTGGCCATGATCAATTGTCCTTTTCGGTTGAATCGAGGACAAAGATGCTTTGTCCCACCGCGATCCGCCTACTTCCGCCCCGTCTCCTGCCGGAATGCTTTGAGAATGCGCGAGGTGACGGGGCCGGGCCTTCCCGCACCCACGGGCACTCCCGCGATCCGCACGATCGGCATCACGCCGCGCACCGCCGAGGTCAAAAACGCTTCGTCCAGGCCGTTCAGGTCGGGCACCCTCAAGACAGTCTCTTTGGAGGGGATTTTATCCTGTTTGGCCAAGCGCATCACGGCGGCGCGGGTGATTCCAGGCAGAAGACCCAATCGCAAAGGTGGCGTCAAAATCTGTCCGGATTTCACCCCGAAAAACGACGCGGACGACAATTCCAGCACTCTTCCTTTGGGGTCCAGGAACAAGCTTTCGTAGCAGCCCTGGCTGTCGGCTTCCAGACGAGCCAGCACGGCGGGAAGGTATTGGGTCGCCTTGATGGAAGGGTCGATGGCGTGGACCTTGGGAAAGCTCGCGATGGAAATCGCCACGCCTTCCGTGTAGAGCTTGGGGTCGGTTCGCTCGACATCACTGCAGGTCACCACCAAGCGAGGCGGGTCGCCGGTGTCGGAAAGGGTTCCCTTGTAGGCGCCGCGCGTGAGGGTGATTCGCACCGAGGCATCGGTGAGATGGGACAGGTGGCAAATTTTTGCACAAATGGATTCCAACTCGGGACCGGACCAGGGTTGGCGCATCCGCACGAGCTCGGCCGATCGGCAAAAGCGCGCATAATGGTCGTCGAAGAATTCGATCGAGCCGTCCTTCAAACGCACCGTTTCGAAGATTCCGTCGCCCAGCATGAGCCCGCGATCCAGCACGGGAACGGTCGCTTGGGCTTCGGGAAGAAACTCCCCCTGTACATAAGCGAAGCGGATCACCAGAGCCAGTCCGCGGTGGTGCAACCTTTGGATGGGGCGCCTTGGGAAGGGGGGACGGGCTTGCCTTGCAGGACGGAATCCAACGCCTGGGAAACATCGGGGTAGGCAAAAACATCCGAAGCGAGTTCGGCGGGGCCGCTCCAGCGGATGCGCCCGGACGAATCCACCACCGAAGCGGTCGGCACCCGGAACAGGTTCCAGTGATCGGCCAAAATGCCGCGACTGTCCAACACGACTTGGCCGCGGAGTTTCTGGTCCTTGAGCCAGGTTTTCAGCATGGCGGCGTCCAAAAAGGAGCGGTCCTTGGCGTCGCGGGAGGTCACGTAGACGATCCACACCCGGTGGTCTTCCATCCACCGGCTTTCGATCAACCGGAAAGACCCTTCCGACGAGGCGGCGTCTTGCACTTCGGCGCAGGTGGGATCGATCCAGATGAGAATCCCGGCGCGGCCTTGCAGGTCCTTGGAGGAAAGCGAATCGCCATCCGCCGTGGGCAATTTCCAGGCCGGCATTTCGCCGGTGGAGCGGGGGTCGTGGGGAATCACAGAGCATCCCCAAACCAGGGACAGGCCAACCATCGTGGCAAGGAGGAGCATGCGGGGAACGGGGTTCACTTCAGCTCCAATCCGATCGGGCAATGGTCGGATCCCATCTGCTCGGGTTCATGCCAGCATTTTTTGACGCGCGGCCAAAGATTTTCGGAAACCGTGGCGTAATCGATGCGCCAGCCGTGGTTTTTGGCCCGAACACCTGGGCGATTCGACCACCAGGTGTATTGGGAGGCGACTCCAGGATGGAAGCGGCGGAAACAATCGGCGAACCCCGCGTCCAAGTAAGCGCCTAGCTTCGCGCGTTCAACGGGCCGGAAACCGACCGCGTCTTTGTTGCCAACGGGATCGGCGATGTCGATGGCTTGGTGACAGATATTGTAATCGCCCAAGAAGGCCACATCGAACCCGTCCTTCACCCAGCCGCAATGTTGTTCCCGGATGCGGTCGTAGAATTCGAGCTTGTGGCCAAAAGCCTCTTCCGATTTCCCGCCGTTGAACACGTAGGACCCGACGATCTTCAAATTGCCGATGGTGAGAACCAGCACGCGGCCTTCCTGGTCGGCGATGTCCCACCCCAATCCCTTTTGGATTTCGAAGGATCCCACCGAATCGCGGACCCAAGCCGCCACTCCCGAATAGCCTTTTTTGGAGCTGGCAGGATAGAAGACCGAGGTGTACCCCAAGGTGGAAACCAAGTCGGGATCGAGTTGTTCGGGTTCGGCGCGAAGTTCCTGAATCAGGACGACGTCGGCGTCGGACCGGGCAAACCAGTCGCGGAAATGGGTCTTTGAGCAGGCCCTAAGGCCGTTGACATTCCAGGAAACAATTTTCACGATCCGAAAGATACCCGATTCCGCTCGTGCAAACGATCCCCCCAAACGTTGATTCCGAAGGTATACTGAGGGCTGGGTCTACCAAGGGAGTTTTTGATGTCCATGCGTCGCCTTTCCTCAACCTTGTTTGTTTGCGCCAGCCTAGCGGTTTTGACCACGGGGTGCTCGCGCTCTCCGGCAGAATCGTTCTCCACCATTGGATTTCGAGGCATGCGGGTGATCTTCATCTCCGATTCAGCGGACGTGCAGCTCAAAGACCAATCCGAACGCGTTCGCCGGGTCGCGGCCATGCCGCATTCCGCTTCGCCAGAACTGGCGATCCGCCAAGCGGTGGGCAATGGTTTGTACAGCTGGGGTTTGAACTGCGGCAGCGAATACATCCCCAAACGAGTGACCTGGGACCCTCGCATGGGCTTGTCCCATGCCACCGATGGATGGAATGTGGGCGATCCCGCCGTGTTGCGCGGCTACACCCGGACCACCAACACCGATTACATCGTGGTCCTGAACCGCGTGAATGTCCGCCGAGGCGATGTGGCCAAGGCGGGGGATGGCAACAACTCCAAGCTCTCCTTTACGGACGTGGCGCTGGACCTTTCCATCATCGACGCCAAGAGCGGCAAACGCGTTTGGCGCTCGCCTGCCCAATCTCGGACAGAAGCTTCCGACTCTCTCGATCAAATGGTCCCCCAGGCCCTGGATTTGGCCGTCGACAACTTCTTTGTCTCGCTCCCCGAAGTCCGCCGCTGGGGATGCCGCAGCGTTGGGGACCGTTTCCAATAACACCTCGGGTCCCTCGTTCCTGAAAACTTCTGCGGAAGGTCTTCCGTGGAAGTTTTGTTTTTTGCGGGCTGTTCCCCAACAGAGGGCGTATTCTAAAACGGAAACCCAATGCGCATTGGGGAGTCCCTCATTTGAGCGTTGCGTGATCCAAGGGTTGCCACGTGGGCTTTTTTTTCGTCTTTGTTGTGGATGTCGTTTCCCCAGTTCGGGAAAGGTGAGGTTGTCATGATTGGCTTGCGGATTCTCTGGTTGGTCGCGGGTGTGGCGGGAGCGCACGACACCACTTACACCGATGGGACTGGTTGCGGTGGGTGCGATTCGATCGTCGTTACTCCGCGTCCGACGACGGCCAAGGAGGGGCAACCCAAGGATTCCCTCAAGTCTGCCGAGCCCCAAGAAAGAACCGAAACCCCGTTTCTGAACGGCGAGAAAAACGGGGTGGAAAAATTGTTTTTTCGGTCCGGGAAAATCCGGTCGGAAACCCCGTTCACCAAGGGACATCTAAACGGGGTACAAAAAGAATATTACGAGTCGGGTGTGATCAAAACCGAGACTCCCTTTTCGGACGACAACAAGAACGGTTGCCAAAACTCCTATACCGAAACCGGCGCGCTTCTGGAAGAAACCCAATACGTCCACGGCAGCCTGAATGGGGTGGACCGGAAGTACTACGCCAACTCCAAAGTCGTCCTGACGGAATGGTCTTACCTCAACGGCATTCCCAACGGACCCATGAAGCGATTCTTCAAGTCCGGGGCGCTCAAGTTGGATGCCTATTTCGTCAGCGGGAAGGAGCAAGGAACCCACCGGGGTTTTTACGAGTCGGGGACGGTCAAGTGGGAGACGGATTTTGTCAATGGGAAGCGTTCTGGCAAGTTGAAGGAGTATTCTGAAACCGGAGCGGTGGTCACCACCGCCACCTACAAGAACGGAAACCTGGTCGGGGTCAAGACCTGTGGCGACGGTCGAACCGGCGACGAATCCTTGGATTGCACCGCCGGGAAATAATCCCACAAGACCCAGATCCAATCCTCGCGAGGAACCTTTCGACCCAGACTCCCAAGGGTCAGGGTTTCGATGGTTGGAAGAAAACGAAGGATCCCAGCCCACGCTCGGTTTGGGGGGGGAGGAAAAGATCCTCAAGTCCATTGCCTGTTGGGAAAAATATGCGATAATCGACTGACGAATTTTCTCCTTCTGGGAGCATCTGTTTGACCTACCTGGTTCTACTCGGCATCGTTGTCCTCGCGATCTTGATCTGGTCGCACTTGCACAAGCGGCTTCGGTTCCGGCTTGCGGTGCAGCAAGGCTTCGAGACGATTTTTCGGAGCAATCCATCGGCGATGTCCTTGACCGCCTTGCCGAGCCGCGAGTTTGTGGACGCCAATGATGCTTACTTGCGGCTCTTCGGACTTGCCAGGGAAGAGTTCGTGGGGAAAACCAATCGCGAACTGAATTTGTTCGTCGAGGAAGAACAACGGGTGCGATTTTTCGAGGAGCTGGAGAAAAACGGCTCGGCGAGCAACTTCCTGATGAAGATGCGGACCAAAGATGGGCGGATTTTGGATGCCTCCGTCTCCAGCGAGATCGTGATCCTCCAATCGGCCCGACGCCTTTTGACCACCATTGTCGAGGTCACCGAGCGCCAGCGCCTGGAAGATCATTTGAAATCGAACGAGTCCAATTTCCGCACCTTTTTCCAATCCATCACCGACATGGTTTTGGTGGTCTCAATGGATGGGATCGTGATCTTCGCGAATTCCTCTGCCACCCGGATGCTCGGTTACAGCCTGAATGATCTGGTCGGAATGTCCTTCCTGGAGTTGCATCCGCCAAACCTCCGCAAGGAAGTGGAGGGGGAATTTCGCAGCATGGTTCGGGAGGGGGGCGTTTACAACTTGCCTTACCAGGCCCAGAACGAAAGAACGGTCACCGCCGAGACTCGATTGAAATCCGGGGAATGGAACGGGGAAACCTGCGTGTTTGCGATCGCCAAGGATCTGACCGCCGAGCAGGAAGCCCTGCAGCGATTTGAACGGCTTTTCCGAAACAACCCCGCCTTGATGACCGTAAAAAGTCTCCCCGATCATCGGTTCACGGATGTGAACGACACCTTCCTGTCGACCTTGGGGTTTTCAAGGGAAGATGTATTGGGGAAGACGCCTCAGGAATTGGGCTTGTACGTCGATCCAAGGGATGAGGAAGGATTGCAACGCCGTTGGATGGACGAGGGCCGATTCAACCATGTCGAGATCAAGGTTCGCGCCAAGGATGGGACCGTTTTTGACGGGCTGTTTTCCGGCGAACTGTTTGAAAGCCATGGAGAGCGATACGTCCTGACGGTGATGATCAACATCACCCAGCGCAAACAAGTCGAAGCCGCATTGTTGGAAACCAACAATTATCTGGAAGAAGCCACCTCGCGTGCCAATTCGATGGCGGCCCAAGCCGAGATGGCCAATGCCGCCAAAAGCGAATTTTTGGCCAACATGAGCCACGAAATCCGCACACCCATGAACGGCGTGATCGGAATGACCGAACTGTTGTTGGACACCGAGCTGAACGACGAACAGCGGCGTTTTGCAGAGACGGTGCGAAAAAGTGGCGAGTCGCTGTTGAGTCTTTTGAACGACATCTTGGATTATTCCAAGATCGAAGCCGGCAAGCTGGAGATGGAGATTTTGGATTTCGATTTGCGCGCCATGCTGGATGATTTGGCCGCGACCACGGCCATTCGCGCCGTCGACAAACGGTTGGAATTCATCTGCGCCGCCGATCCCGATCTCCCCAATTTCTTGCGAGGGGATCCAGGTCGCTTGCGCCAAGTTCTTCAGAATTTGGTCGGCAATGCCTTCAAGTTCACGCGTCAGGGCGAAATCGCCCTTCAGGCCAAAATGGTATCGGAAACCAACGAGGAGGTTTCGATTCGGTTTTGCGTGCGGGATACCGGCATCGGCATCCCCTTGAACAAGCAAAATGTCTTGTTCCAAAAATTCAACCAGGTGGATTCCTCCATCACGCGTCGGTTTGGTGGGACGGGCTTGGGGTTGGCCATCTCCAAGCAATTGGCGGAATTGATGGGTGGAGAAATCGGGGTGGTGAGCCCCGCTCCCGGTCCAAATGTCCCCGGTGGTGGACTGGGTTCGGAATTTTGGTTCACCGCGCGGTTTGGCAAGCAATCCGATCGGGAACGGGTGGCGATGTCGCCCGCGGAAATTCGCGGTGCCCGTTTCCTGATCGTCGACGACAATTCCACCAATCGCGCGGTGCTCTTGGCGCAAATTCGCGCCTGGGGCGGACTGGTGGAAGAGGTTTCGGACGGCCCCTCCGCATTGCAGGCCTTGGATCGTTCTCGAGAACAAGGGGAACTCTTCCAAGTCGTCATCATGGACTTGCAAATGCCTGGAATGGACGGCGTTGCGCTTGCCAAGGCCATCAAGGCGGATGACGCCTTGAAGGATATTCCGTTGGTTCTGATGACATCCTTGAGCAAGAAAGGCGATGCCAAGAGGATGGAGTTGGTCGGATTCGCTGCGTATCTCCCCAAGCCGGCGCGCCAAGACGATCTCTTTGAAATCCTTTCGGTGGTTTTGGGAGGAGCCGCAAAGCCTAATTCTGTCCAGCGCATCATCACGCGCCATTCCATTCGGGAGATGCGTCGAGGATCGGTGCGCATTTTGGTGGCGGAAGACAACATCACCAACCAACAGGTCGCGGTGGGAATCTTGAAGAAGATGGGGTTGCACGCCGATGCGGTGGCCGACGGCCAGGAGGCTCTCCAGGCTCTGAAAGCCATCCATTACGACGTGGTGCTGATGGATGTCCACATGCCCGAGATGGACGGATTGGAAGCCACCCGGCAAATCCGAAACCCGGCGTCCAAGGTGGCCAACCACGAGATTCCCATCATCGCCATGACGGCCAACGCGATGCAGGGGGACCGGGAAGCCTGTCTGGCTTCGGGAATGAACGACTACGTCTCCAAGCCGGTGTCGCCGGACGAATTGGCCAAGGCGTTGGACCGGTGGCTGGCCAAGGATTCCCTGTTCAGTTTTGACTCAAGAGCATCCAGTCCGGATGACCGCAATGCGGCGGTTGGCGCCCCCAAGCAGGATGAACAGGTGTTTGATCGCCAAGGGTTGATCAACCGAATGATGGGCGACCAGGAAATGGCCAAGCAAGTGGTCGAGATGTTTCTGGAGAACATGCCCAAGCAATTGGCGTCGCTCAAAACGATTTTGGAAACCGGCAAGAACGAGGACGCCCGCATTTTGATCCACAGCATCCGGGGAGCCGCCGCGAGCATGGCGGGAGATGCCTTGCGGTTGGTGGCCTATGAATTGGAGCAGGCCGGCAAGACAGGAAACATGGCGGGGATTCTCGCCGGGCTGCCGAGGTTGGAGGCAGAATTCAAACGTCTCAAGTTGGCGATGATCCAAGAAATGTGATGCCAAAACCCTAGAAAACCGTGGATCAAGGAGCGGTTTTTGCAAACTCGCTTGAGAACCGGTTGCGAATTGTGATCTTTGTCGGGATGAATCGCGACTCATCCACCAGATGGGTGATGCGGTTGAGGTCTAGGGTGGAAGGAGTGCTGGCGTGCAAAGGCGATTCACGGCGTTTATTGGGGCGATGGCAATTTGGTGGCTGGTTTCGTGTGCAGGACAAGCCCCGGCCTTGGAGGCGGCACCTTCCGTTCCCGTGAAGCCCGCAGTGGTGGTCGACAGCCTGGGGTGGAATGTGGCCGTGAAGTACGACACCTTCACCGACATCCGGGATAGTCAGGTTTACCGAACCATGAAGATCGGCCACGAACGGTGGATGGCCCAAAACCTGAACTACAAGACGGACAGTTCGTGGTGCTATGACCGTCGACCGGAAAATTGCACCAAATATGGCCGACTCTACCAATGGACGGCCGCCTCCAATGCTTGTCCGGAAGGCTGGCATTTGCCCACCGGCTTCGAGTGGGGAACGATTTTGGGGAAATTGGATTCGACCCGGATGATGGCCAAATTGATCTCGGCTGCCGATTGGGGAATCGGCGACACCGCCAAAGCCGATTTCGCGGCGGTCTTGTCGAAATGGATCAAACCGATTCCTCCTCGGTATCGGCGCAAAGTCCAACAAATCGATTCGATCTGGGTGGCCAACGACACGCTGGGGTTCCGCGCTCTGCCGGCGGGCATCCGCAGCCGTGGCCAGGGCGAACCCGCCGAAGCGCTGATGTTGACCCAAAACACCAAAACGCGCACCTTCGGGGGCGAATTCGCTTACAAGGGGAACTTCGCGTATTTCTGGTCCATGACAGATTTTGATGGCTTTTACGCCTGGGGCAAAGATTACCGCTTGGTGCTGTCGGTCATGTCGCGCACCCACAATTTCCAATGGTATGGCTTCAGCATGAGGTGCGTGGAGGATTAGCCCTCTGGCCGTCACGGATCCACGAGTGCGCCTGATCTAGGCTAGCATCTCCTGGATCTCTGCCTCTGACATCCCGCGAGCGAGTAGGACCCGTTTCGCTCGTTCCAACGCCTGATCCTTTTTCTGGATCAGTCCATCCTTCTCTTGGATCACGCCATCCTTCTCCTGAATCAAGCCATCCTTCTCTTGGATCACGCCATCCTTCTCCTGAATCAAGCCTTCCTTCTCCTGAATCACGCCATCCTTCTCCTGAATCAAGCCTTCCTTTTCTTGGATCACGCCATCCTTCTCCTGAATCAAGCCTTCCTTTTCCTGAATCATTCCAATCGCCTCTTGGATCAACTGTTCCTTTTTTTGAAGGATCAGTTGATTCTCCGCCACTAGCTGTTCCTGCTTGGCGAGTTTTGCTTTCGAGCGTTCCAAGGCGCGTTCGTTTTCTTGTAATTCTTCCAACACATCGTCCTCCAGTCGCATCACGTTGACCACTTCCGGTTCGCTGTGGGCCATTTGTAAGCGCCGAATCAACGATTGGAATTTTTTGGGGAATTGATCGGGCATCACGTTCAGGATATGGTGGTCGCTCGATCGGTTGGCCTGGTCAAAGATCGACAGCATGGTCTCCAAGTCGTTGCGACGCCGTTGTGACAGGTACGGAATTTGGATGATGAAACTGTCGTGGGTCAGCCCTTCGACAAAGCTGTCGCGTCCCATCAAAGGTTCACCGGTGATCGCGTCGCGGTAGGTGCGCTCGACCGCGATGACGGGGTTTGTCAGGGAGTCGAGTCGGTGGCCTAAAAAGTAGATGGAGACGATCGGGAGGGGTTCGAGGATTTCGCGTCCCAAAGGGTCCTCACCCGCGAGCCTGGTATTGGCATCATTGGCGTACTGTTCGCCCAGGTATTTGCGAAAGCGCAAAATGTCGGTGTGGTACTTGGCTTTCTGGATTTCAATGATGACGAGCTTTTCCGACCCGTCTTCCAGGCGCACGGTGGCCGCGTAGTCCAAACGATAGACCGTCAGGGATTTCTGGGCCAAGTGCCCAATGACTTCCTGGGGCCGTGGCTCCAGCGCCACCACTTCCTTGCCCAAAATTCGCGACACAATGAACCGGGCGACCTTGTTGTCGTCCATGAGGTACTTGAAGACCACGTCATAGATGGGATTGGCGATCATCATGGCAATTGGAAAATAACTCCTACGGTTCTGACGGGAGTTATCCGTCTGCTCAAACCGCTTTCACGTAAGGGTTTTCCCGCTTTTCGCGACCCACCGATGTTTGTGGGCCGTGGCCCGGCACGACGAGGGTCTGGTCGGGGAGCGTGTACAACTGGTTGCGGATGGAGCGTGCGAGCTGCTCTTGGCTTCCTCCGGGGAGATCGGTGCGCCCCACCGATCCGTAGAACAAGGTGTCGCCCACGATGGCTAGATCGAGTTCCTTGACATAATAAGCGACCTGTCCCGGCGTGTGCCCGGGGGTGTGCAGAACCCGCAGCGTGAACCCTTCTTCGATCGAAATGATCTCCCCATGCTCGACCGTCTGGGGCGCGATGTCCGGTGCGGCGGCGGTGAAGCCAATCGATTGTGCCCACTTGGGCATGTCCAAAAACAGGTTCCAGTCGTCGCGGTGCAATCGCGGAGTCAGATCGAATCGGCGGGCTACTTCGCAGGTGCCGCCGGCGTGGTCGAAATGCCCGTGGGTCAAGAGCAAGGCCTTCAACACCAAGGAATTCTCGTTCAGGAAGACAAAAAATGTCTCAGGATCATCCGTCGGGTCGATGAGCACGGCGGATTTGGTCGACTCCTTCCAAATGACCGTGCCGACGCAGCTCAAGATTCCCGAAGCCTGGGACTCCCACCGCAAATCGAGGTTCAAGCGAGCTCTTTGCGATGGCGTTCCATGGCCTCGTACAGATCGCCATAGGTCGCGATATTCGAGACCTCCGAGAGGGGAATCTTGATCCCAAACGTCTTGATCAGGTGCATTCCCAGGCTAAAAATGCCCAAGGAATCCATGGACAGCTCGTGGAACAGATGGGTGGAAGCCAACAAGCTTTGCGGTTCGATGCCGAGGAAGGCGGCGACTTGTTGACGACAGGAATCTTCTGAAAACAGTTCTTTCATCTTAGGCTTCCATGGATTGGAGAAGGGAGGTTCCCAGGGCGATCAGGGCCTCGCTGTCGACCTTGCCGACCCCACGACCCAGCGGAATCGACTCGATGAATTCGATGCGATCGGGGACCATGTGGGTAGGGAGGATTTCGCGCACGGTCTTCATGACAGATCCTGTCGTGCACGCCATGCCAGGTTCGGCGACCACGAAGGCCCAAATCATTTCACCGTAGAGAGCATGCGGGATTCCCACCACGGCCGACTGCCTCACTCCGGGAGATTGGTCGACTGCCTCGCGCACGACCAGTGGGGAGACCGATTTTCCGCCGCGCTTGATCAGGTATTTGCGACGACCGCGCAGTTCGATGGTGGATTCGTCGACGGAACGTGCCACGTCGCCGGTGTGGAACCAGCCTTCGTTGAAGCCTTCACTGGTTCCCAGATAGCTTTTGATGACCGAGGGGCCCTTGACCCAGAGCACGCCCTCCTCGCCCACCGCAACCGGGGCGCCGTCTTCGCCGCGAACTTGGAGTTCGTTCCCCAATCCCGGCGTGAGCGACAATCGGCTGGTCGGGCCCGCGAAGCTTTCGCGCCCGTACCCTTTCCAGACCATGAATACCGTCGCGGTTTCCACCAGGCCATAGCCGTTGGCGACCGCTTCCAGATTGGGAAATCGATCCCCGAGCCGCTGCAACAAGGATGGTGCGACGAAATCCATGCCCGAAGCCACACCGCGCAAGGTGGGAACCCGATTGGTTTCCGAGGCCGGAATTCCCAAAAGGGCTTCGAGCCATGCCGGAGGTGCCGAAATGGCATCGGCTTCCACGGCGTGGGCGATTTGCAAAAACCGCACCGGGGAAAGCGAGCGGGTGAAGACTTGGCAAACCCCGGCGAAGGCGGTTCCCAAAAGCATCAAAATGCCACTGGTCGACTGGGGGAAGGCGACCATGGCGCGGTAGTCTGTTTCCTCGACCCATGGCCCGTATTGGGAAAGATCAAAGGCCGCCGACATGGCGCTGGCCACATTGAGTTGGGACAGGAAGACCGGTTTTGGTTGGCCAGTGGTGCCAGAGCTTGTCGTGAGCAAAAAGGGTTGTTCGGGCCGGGAGATTGCCTGGGGTAAAGGTGCGTCGTCGGCCTGCAACAGATCTTCCAACGCCAGCACCGTGAGGGGGCTGGCCTGGGCCGCGCAGAGTTGGCCCAGTGGTTCGGCGGATTCTTGCGGCAAGATGGCAAACTGGGCGCGCCCGGATTGGAAGGCCGCAAAGCGAACTTCGATGGGCGTCAGCGGGTAGATGGGAAGGCAAGCCGCACCCAACCGCGAGATCGCCACGGGCAAGGTGAAAGCCGTCAGACCATTTTGCAAGGAATAGCCGACCAAGTGTCCCGGACCCACTCCCGCTTCGCGCAAGGCCTGGGTCATGCGGCGCACCGACAATTGGAATTCCTGGAACGAAATCGGATTGCCCTCGTCCATCAAGATGGTGTGGTCGCTCCGAAAGCGACGCAAGGCCGCATCGTAGTGTTGGTCGAGGGTCTGGGGATTTTGGCTCATGTGGGTCCCTTATCGTGACGGCGAGGATTCTGGACGTTGCTTTGGTCGGTGGGAAGATGCTTGACGAAATGCATTTGATCGGGAATCTTGTACGAGCTGATCTGGTCGCGACAGAATTTGACGATATCCGTCCGGCAGAGTTCGGTTCCCGGTTCGGGTTGGATCCAGGCGATCAGGCTTTCGCCAAAAACTTCGTTGACTTCTTTCCCGATGGCGATGCCGGCAATGGAGGGATGGCTCATCAGGAAGGCTTCGATTTCTTCGGGATGGACCAGATTGGGGCCGCGTTTGACCACGCGTTTGGCACGCCCCAGGAATCGAATCCGTCCATCGGGTAGTTGGCGCACCAGGTCTCCGGTGCAAAACCACAAAAGCCCATCTACGTTCTGAAGCGAAGATGCGGTGAGGGTTGGATTGGCTTCGTAGCGGCTCAACAGCGCATCGGTGTGGATCCATAAAATGCCCGGTTCCCCTTCGGGAGTCGGGATTCCGTGGGGATCCAAGATGCGGGCCTGGGTGAAGGGAAGGGTCGAAAGATCGCTGGCGGATCGATCGGAATCGGTTAGCGAATCCCAGACCAGCATGGTTCCGGTTTCCGAAGAACCCACCACGTTGATCGTGCGAATCGACAAATCGCGCCAAAACCGCTCTGCCAGGTCGTCGGGAAGCACCTCGCCGGCGAAGTAGGCCATGCGCCAATCGGAGAAATCGCGACGGTCGATGTCGGGGACGGTCAGGATCAGCTTGGCCAAGGTGGGAGAAAGCTGGGCCACGGTCGAACGAGTCTCGCAGAGTTGGTCCAAGAAGGCCTTGGGCCCAAAGGTTTGGGCGAACAAGGCGTGGCTGCCGGCGACCAGCGCCTGCAGGCTCATCCCGAATCCTCCTTGGTGGTAGAGGGGCATTCCGAGCAAGACCTGGTCATGGGGCCCGAAATTCAAATAGGCGGCCATGTCGGCTTGTGACTTCAAAAAGCCCAAGTGGGGGATGGCCAGGATTTTGGGATTGCCGATGGTTCCGCTGGTGCAGGCGAACAACAACAGATCGTCTTCGTTGACCAAGCGTTTGTCCAACGGAAAACAAGGGGCATCGGCCAGGAAATCGCTCCAGAAAACCGCGCCCTCCCGGCGTTCGTCGAAGACGACCATGGGGCAATGCGGCAAAACCTGTCGGATCCGGCTTGATGGGTCGCCGGCTCGGAAGCTGGCGTTGGCGATCGCGAACTGAGGGGACAAATGTTGCAGCAGTTGGCGCATTTCCCAAATGCCGGTGGCCGGATCCAAGGGCGCCGGAACCGCACCGATGGCGACGCAGGCCCAAAAGGCCACGCACCATTCCACCCGGTTGGGGGTGCAAATCAC